>JBLHWY010000002.1:0-115103 GCA_047629195.1 Candidatus Azotimanducaceae bacterium | reverse complement strand
ATCTCATCACTACCCGCAATCTGAAGTAGTGGCAGCCCAGCAACAACTCTTTCGCCCTCAGAGACAGTTGTCCTCAGAATTCGTCCATTAAACGGTGCCACAATGCGCGTTTGCGCAAGATCGAGCAGCGCTTTTGCGACTCTTGCTTTTGATTCATCTATGTCTGCCTGACCTCGAGTTATCTGATTAGGAAAATCGGCAACCGATGCAAGATGCCTCTCCATCTTAATGGTACTCTCGCTAGCAATGCGTCGTGCTTCATCCACCAGGGCATTTGAAACCATACTGTTTCTATATAGGTCGAGTTGCCGTTGTAGCCGCGCTTGAGCTATATCGTTTAGCGAAGACTCGTGTACAGTCAGTTTTTTCGCCAGGTTAAACTCATTAACAACTGACATGAGGGACGCACTCCGGTTTTGGTACTCTGCCTTGGCAACGTTAACAGCAAGTTGCAACTCACTGTCTTCTAGCTGCATCAACAGATCACCCTGCATCACTACCGCACCTTCACGATGATACAGATGTGCGACAGGCGCGGTAATGGTGGTCTTGATGTTTGCCATCTGCTTTGTCTGAACTTTGCCAAACACCAAAAGATTAGGTGCAAGCGTACCCGGCTTCGCAACCATCACGGAAACCGGCCAGGCCTTCTCAATTCTTGGTAGCGGTGTATTTTCAGGGCCGGTTGCAAACACGACAAAAGAAAGTGCAAAAAAACTCAAGAGTATCAGCGGTCCAGTCAAATGCCATTTTCGAACCGACACACGTATCGAATCAAGCAAAGACTTAATGAACTTGTTGTTTTCAAATGCAGATGACATCCTAGATTCCTGGTGTAGTGGGAGTGGGAGTGGGAGTGGGAGTTGCAGGTGTTGTGGCGGGCATGCGCCTTGAGTTTGTTAGCTTGGACAAATACAAGTTCCTGTAGTGATTTAACTGTCGTCGACCATCTTCGATTAAAATGATTAACGCGGGTACAACCAACAATATAAGCAGAGTTGCAAAGCTAAGACCGAAGCATATTGTTATTGCAATTGGCACCATATACATCGCTAAACTGAAGGTCTCAAACATAAGTGGCGTTAGTCCCGCTATGGTCGTCAAAGAAGTGAGAATGACAGCTCTAAATCGAGACAAAGAGGCGCCATGTATCGCATCAACCACCGATTGCCCAGCCTCAAGATTTCTACGAAAAAAGCTTATCAGCACAATTGAATCGTTAACGACAATGCCTGTTAGGGAAAAGAAAGCGAGTAGCGACATCGCACCTATGTCCATATTCATAAACCAGTGCCCGGCGATTGCGCCGGTGAGGCCGAGCGGGATGGCGATCATCACAGCCAAAGGCCAGACATAAGATGCAAACGACCACGCCAAAATCAAATAGATAAACGCCAACGTCAGCACCGCACCCACTGAGAAGGTTTCGAGCATCTGCTGGTTTCGCTTGGTATTTCCACCCAGGCCAGACGTTAAATTATGCTTCTCAAGGATTGCTTTTAGTTCGCTCTGTTCAAGATGCGCTAGCACCCTCTGAGTGTTGTTGATACTGCTGTCAATGCTCGCACTAACATAAACTGACATCCGCCCATCGTTGTGATTGATGACATCGATACCACGTCGAGCGGATAAATTAGCCACTAATCCCAACGCCATCATTTCGCCGGTGGCTGTTCTAATAGGAAATTTCTTCAGCGACGAAAGATTGTTACGCTCCTCATCAGGCAGCATCATCAACACCTCGACCTCGGCATCATTCAGATTGAATATTTGCACTCTATTGCCGTTATAAGCTGACCGCAGTTGCTGTCCCAATTGAGCAGTCGTTAGGCCGAGGGCTTTGCCAACAGGTGTAAGGTTAAAGACAATCTGATCACGACCGTAGGGCAAATCATCGAATATGTTCGAAACTCCCTCATGTCCTGACATGGCTTCTTTAAGCTCTTCGGAGGCCAATTTCAAGGTTGGTATGTCTACTCCTCTGAGCACAATGGTAATGTCTGGCTGGCCATTATTTGCGCCGCCCTGAACCGCAAGCTGAAATTGCTCCACGTAAGGCATCCTTGAAACCTTTGCCTTCCATGAATCTACAAAGGTCTGTGGCGCCACTGTCCTTTGCTCTTCCCAGGCATACTCAACAGTCAAAGAGCCGTACTGATCTCCCCGCTTACGCTCCTGATTAAATCGTGCACTGTTGAATCTGGTCACAAAACCATTGATATTCGCATCATCAAACTCCTGGTTGGTTTCTTCCAAGGTTGATTCCAAATGAGCTAAGTAACGGGTTTTATCAGCTTCTGTTGCTTCAGCACTAAACTCAATATCTGCAGATAACATTTCAAGACTCATGCCAGTGACTAGATTGAGCCCTACTCTGCCGCTCGCAGCAAGGCTAAATGCTAAGACGACACAGCCGATAGCCGTGCAGACAGTAGCAGCTGGATTCTTTAGACAGTAGTTGAGTACCGGTTCGTAGTAGCGTGTCCTTAGTCGAAGGAACCACGTTCCAAATTTTTTATGAACCCTCCCCTGTTTTGCTCGATCCATCTTCTCAAAGCTTTGCTTAAGGTGACCGGGCAATACTAGAAAACACTCCACCAAAGAGGCCAGAATTACACAGAGCAAAACTGTTGGCAGGGTTACAATGAACGCGCCCATATCTCCACCCGTTAGCAATAAAGGCACAAAGGCTGCTAAGGTTGTGAGGGATGAGGTCACCACAGGGAAAAACATACGCTTTGCGCCACCTGCTGCCGCTTCTTCAGGAGACTTGCCCTCTTCAAACAAGGTGACGGCATCTTCACTGACAACAATCGCATCATCGACCACAATACCGAGGGCCATAACATAGGCAATAAGCGCGAGAATATTGATTCCACCATCAAATACGGCGTAATAAAACAGCGTCGCAAAAAGAAAGCTAACGGGAATACCCACCATCACCCAAAAACCTACCCTGCCGCTCAAAAATAAAAACAGAATGATCACCACCAGTACTAAACCAGTTAAGCCATTCTCCAGGATTAGATTCAACTGATGCTTAAGCAGCACCCAAACTTCCTGATAGATGTGGATGGTCATTCCTTCTGGTAAATCACTACGCACTTCATCTAGCCATGCATGCACGGCATTCGCTGAATCAAACGCATCGGAATCCGTCAGTCGATAAAGGCTCACTTCAACGGCAACTTGGCCATTTTTCAGCAACGTTGACTGCCCGGCTTTAGCGCGTTTTTCAATTATCGCGATATCCCCTAGCTGAACCAGGTTGCCATCATTTCGCACGGATATTTCAAGGTCTGAAAACCCACTAGCATCTCGCCTTTGCTCCAGACTCCGGAGCTGACGAGAACCCTGTCCTCTACCGACAATCCCCGCCGGAGAGTTACTACTCCTTAGGCGTACTTCATCGGCTAAATTGTCGAGGCTGGTATTCAGCTCTATCAGTTGCTCGCTACTGACTTGAATGGCAATTTCTTCTTCCGGCAACCCGTCAAATTCAAGTCTATCAACACCAACTTCAACCAGCTGATGTTCCATGTCTCGAACTAGCGGAGCAAGCTCTACAAGCTCACCGGGTGTTGTAATAATCAGTGCGGCAATATCTTCAAAATCCGTACTTCGCCGTATCCGCAAGGGCTCCATATCGACAGGTAAATTTCGGATTTGAGCAACTCGGTCTTTCACACTATCGAGCGCCACGGTCATGTCGGCACCATGATTAAACTGAATACGAATAAAGGCGCCGCTGGTATAGCTCGCAGAATACACTTCCTCTAGTTTCTGCAGCCCGCGAAGCTGAGACTCGATGGGTACAACAATCAGTTGCTCCACATCTTCTGCGGACGCACCACGCCAATCCACGTTAACAAAAACAACTGGCCACTCAATTGCAGGGTCGAGGGAGGTATTAATACGACTGATCGCCCAGACTCCAGACAACACCATCATGATCATTGCCAAGTTGGCAGCAACCTTGTGGCGGGTGAAATATTCTATAATTGATAGAACGCTGTTAGACATACTGTTTTGTTTTTTTGTTGGCAATGTTCTGTTCAATACACTATTCATGCCAATCATCTATCTCTATGATTTTATGAACATTTTTGTCATAGTAAGCTCTGCCAAAGATAAATTTGAACCATTGATTGGTCAAATCAGCCAACTGCATATCCCTGATTATGCAAAAGTAAGAGCCTACCTATGTTGAACCAAACTTTAGACACGCCTACATTCGTTACACATTTAGAGTGTAGCGAGACCGGAAAGCGCTACCCTGCGGATCAAATTCACAATCTTTCAGAAACGGGCAAGCCACTTTTAGTTCGATATGACCTTGATGCTGTAAGAGAGCATTTCCCCAAAACATTATTACGCGACAGGTTGCCGGAGTTTTGGCGATATAGAGAATTGTTACCTATTCGCAAATTGGACAATATTGTACGCTTGGGCGAGGTGATGACACCGTTGCTACCGAGCCGCTATCTTCAAGCCAAACTTGGCATGCCATCGATTCTAATAAAAGACGAAGGCCGCCTACCAACCGGCTCATTCAAAGCAAGAGGCATAGCACTGGCCGTTTCCATGGCAAAAGAATTAGGCATCACAAAAATGGCGATGCCTACAAACGGCAATGCCGGTGCAGCATTGGCCGCTTACTGTAGCCAGGCTGGCATAGAGACTTTTGTTTTTTGTCCGGACGATACACCACAGATAAATATCCGAGAAATCGCTTTTCAAGGCGCCAATACTTTCACTGTCAACGGGCTCATTAATGACTGTGGTAAAATCGTTGGTGGAGGCACAGAGAAAACCGGCTGGTTTGACGTATCAACGCTGAAAGAACCTTATCGAATCGAAGGTAAGAAAACGATGGGGATCGAACTTGCGGAACAGCTAAACTGGCAACTTCCCGATGTCATTCTTTATCCCACTGGAGGAGGAACAGGACTTATTGGCATGTGGAAAGCATTCGATGAGTTGGAAAAAATCGGCTGGATTGATTCAAAACGACCTCGCATGGTCGCCGTACAAGCCAGCGGTTGTGCACCGATTGTAAAAGCGTTTAACGAGGGTAAACGTCATGCCGAACTTTGGCAGAATGCCCATACACAGGCAGCGGGAATTAGAGTACCTGCAGCGATCGGCGACTTTCTAATTTTGGATGCAGTGCGTGAGAGCAACGGTTTTGCCGTGCAAGTCGATGACGATAAAATTCTATCGATGCAAGCAAGCGTCGCCAAAGAAGATGGTATTTTATTATGCCCTGAAGGCGCAGCAACAGCCGCAGCTTTAGTACAAGAGCGAGCATCCGGAAGAATTTCAAAGGATGAAAAGGTCGTATTGTTCAATTGCGCAACCGGCTTGAAATACCCAATGCCAGCGATAGATCAATTTCTTGATCTCGAGAAGCCCATAGACTACGACGCCATCGTGGCTCCCCGACCCAACTAAAATTCACACTTCCCTTGCAGCCATTCGTAATGATTCGTAGGCGCGCACCAACATCGACCATTTAGGTCATCTCTAGAGGCTAGCTCAAATAAATGACTTTCTTCTTACCACATAGATGACTTTTTTGATTTTGCAGTAGATAATGACTGCGTTCCTTAGGGGAGGCGTTGTAAGCGATAAGCTCACATAGTCCTGAGATTCCACATAGTGGAGAACCCTAGAACCTGATCCGGCTAGAACCGGCGTAGGAAAAGGTCCCATTATGTCTTATCCCGTCTGAACTCCGGGTCTCTTAATAACTCCCAAGAGACTCAACCATGTTAAACATCACTCCAAAGAACCGTCGACTAAAACAGTTGGCGGGCGTATTTTCTTATTCCATTTTTTTACTCAATCCAATTTCAGCGATTGCCGCCGCAATTAACCCTGCTAAAAATAGTGATAAACCCGTTCTGGAACAGGTCACTGTGACTGCAGATTTCCGAAACCAGACTGCGCTTAACTCTGCCGCAAGCATCACGATTGTCGGTCAAGAGAAAATAGCAAACAGGGCTGCACAACACTTTGAAGAGATCATTCCCGCAATACCAAATTTCAGCTTCGCTGGCGGTACTAACAGAGCGCGGTTTTTCCAAATACGAGGTATAGGAGAACGCAGCCAGTTTATTCAACCCCTGAATACTTCCGTTGGAGTACTCATTGATAATGTAGATTTTAGCGGTGCTGCATCCGTCGCTACACTTTTTGATGTACAACAGGTAGAAGTACTTCGAGGACCGCAAGGTACGCGATATGGCGCAAATGCGCTGGCTGGTTTGCTGCACATTAAGACGAACGAACCTAGCGACACATTTGCGACTAAGATTAGTGCAGACTTGGGTCAGTATGGTCATAGATCACTAGGACTCATGGCGACCGGACCTCTCAGCGACGCAGTCGCCTTCAGGATTGCGCTTCAACAACACAATAGTGATGGTTATTACGCTAACGCGCACCTGGCAAGAGACGATACAAACGAGCGAGATGAATCAATTGTCAGGGCTAAGTTGCGTATCCAGCCTTCCGTAAACTGGCAAATCGACACTTCGCTATCACTTGTTAACGTTGATAACGGCTACGATGCATTTACCCTGGATAATTCAAGAACAACCTTATCCGATCAGCCTGGCCGAGACGTGCAAGACTCTCTGGCATTCTCTATCGACAGCCGTTGGCTGTTGGAAAATGTAGAAGTTCAATTGATCGCAGCGCTCGGGCGTAGCGATACAGAGTACAGCTACGATGAAGACTGGACATTTACTGGCTTTCACCCAATTGGTTATACATCTTTCGATCAATATCTAAGAGACAAGGACACCGACAGCCTGGAACTTCGAGTGATATCACAAGAGCCAATAATGTTACTGGATATAGAAACAGACTGGATCATTGGCCTGTACGCCTTGAGCACAAACGTTGACCTACAACGAGTCTACACATTTCAGGCAGCCGACTTTTTTAGCACTAATGATTCAACCAATAGCGCAATATTCTTTCAATTAGACAGCCACATAACTGATGACGTGGAATTGTCAACAGGTTTAAGAGTCGAACGTAGATCAAGTCAATACAATGACTCAGAGAATGTCAGCTTTGACCCAACTGAAACACTGTGGGGCGGGCGGCTTTCATTAAAATACCTACTTGATGAAAATACTATGACCTACGTCAGCTTATCACGAGGCTATAAGGCAGGTGGTTTTAACACCGACGGAGACTTAGATGCCAGTCTACGAGAATTTGGGTCTGAATATCTTTGGGAGATAGAGCTTGGCGTTAAAGCAAACTTACTAGACAACAAATTGCAGGTTCGAGCAGCAATGTTTCGAGATGATAGGAGAGACCAACAGGAAAACAGTTCCTTTACAGAACTTCGTGCGAATGGCAACACAGAATTTGTTCCCTACTACACCAACGCTGCAGAAGGCACGAACCAGGGAATTGAAATTGAAACAATCTGGCAGCTTTCCGAATCTGTTGAAGCCTTCGCTAACTTGGGACTGCTTGATGCCAAATTTGATCAGTTCATCAATGAAATCGGTGAGAATTTAAGCAACCGAGATCAAGCCCATGCACCTAATTATACCTACAGTACTGGGTTGAACTTTAGTCGTAATCAATGGCAGGCGAACTTGTCGCTGGAAGGAAGGGACAACTTCTATTTCTCCGTAAGCCACCAGGAGAAAAGCGACACAATGAGCCTAGTAAATGCAAGTCTCGCCTACAATCATGAAAACTGGCAGTTAAGACTCTGGGCTCGAAATTTGACCGATGAAGACTACAGCATTCGCGGATTCGGTAGTTTTGGCAATGATCCCAGAGATGGTTACACGACGCGGCCTTTTGTTCAATTTGGTGAACCAAGAATTATCGGCGTCACAGGAAGTTATCAGCTTTAAACAATTCCTACCCAAACCGATTAAATAAAGTGCCACTTTACAAAAAAGGAAATAAACAGATGACAGACACACTCCAAGCCTCCGTCGACATTAGCCTATACCCGCTTAATGAGGACTATATTCCAGCGATAGCCGAGTTTATTGAGCGCATTGGCCAATATCCTCAAGTGAAAATCACACGGAATGATCTCAGCACTCAACTCTTTGGCGACTACGACGACATTATGGATATCCTGAAGGCTGAGATTCGAATCAGCTGGGAGAAATGGGGTAAAGGCATATTTGTGGTTAAGTTTTTGATGGACGACTTGCAGGGTCTAGCGGATAGCTAATGATGTCTCTTCCGGTACTCCAGCAAATAGCTGAACAATTTCTTGCGAGCTCTGCGCTCGAACTCGCAGCTGTAATGCTTGCCGTTATCTATCTTCTTTTAGTTGTGAAAGAGGATATACGCTGTTGGTATGCCGCGTTCTTATCAACAGCCATCTTCCTGGTTATCTTTTGGGATGTGAATCTCTATATGGAATCAGGATTACAAATATACTATTTGTTAATGGCAGTATTCGGCTGGTATCAATGGCGAGCGATTGCGCATCCAGAAGTGGACGCTCTACCGATCTCTCGTTGGTCTAAGCAAAATCACTTTCTTGCTATTTTTGTCGTCATCACTGCGAGTGTAATATCGGGTTACCTGCTATCTACAAATACCGATGCCAGCCTGCCCTATCTAGATTCATTCACGACGTGGGCAAGTGTAATAACAACCTACATGGTGGCAAAGAAGGTCTACGAAAACTGGGCTTATTGGCTCGTCATCGATACAGTTTCCATATACCTATATCTAGATCGGGGTCTCTATTTTACCTCGCTCCTGTTTCTTGTCTATCTCATTATCATTGGATTTGGTTGGTATTCATGGTCACAGAAACTCTCGCAGCAACCATCAAGCGCCTGAACGAAATATTGGACACTTGGCAATCTTGGCCAGCAAGATTGAATGAACGGCCTAGTCTAATCAGACAACTCGGTGGCAATAGTAATGCGACATTTCTTGTTAGTACTGCCGATGGGTTACTCGTTGTCAGGCTTAATGCCGCACAGGAAATGAAAGGTGTCAACAGAATTGCTGAGCGTTGGATACTAGAACAACCCTTCCTCAACAATATTCAGCCTAGGCTCATTTTTTGGCACGAAACTTTTATGATCAGCGAATTTGTAAAAGGAGAGCAGTTTGATATTAACATTCACTCTCAGGCACTACCGGAGATAGCACGTCAGTTTCACAGGATTCACGGCACACCCAAACCAGCGTTCCCAAAGCTAGATCCATTCCAGCACTTGATTCACTATCTAACACACCCACTAATTCCTGATACCAAGTTGCTTGGCACATGTGTCGAGATGGTAAAACGAAATTCGCCACTCTCGCCGCTGTATCGAGTTTGTCATAATGACCTCAATCCAGAGAACATTCTGGTTACCGAAGCTGGACTCAGTTTCCTGGATTGGGAGTACGCCAATATCACGCCAATCGAATTTGATATTGCGGTGTTTGCGAGCACACTGAAGCTAACACAGAAACAAATGGCAGTGTTTATCGCCTGTTATGCCGGTGAACTCGATTTGGAAGCAATTCGCAGCTACCAACGATTGTATAAGCTACTTGAAATATTGTGGTGGCATATAAAAACTGCAGAACCAGCCCCAATAGACTTGGCACTGGAGAAACTATTAGCAGAAAGCTAAGCAGTCACACCCACACCTTGTTGTCATACTTTGAGCTTGTATTACCGGTTTTTTCTTCATTTCCGGGCCCGTTTCTTTGCATCTTTATAGGATTTACCTACCGACCCTTTATGCCATTTTTCTAACCGGGGGTATACAGCCATTGCCGCTCCAAGCGCATCTTCATAACCTGGCAAGCCATCAAATTCACTATGCAGATAAGTTTGCTTTTCGCCGCCCCAGAAAGAAAACAACCAAAGGGAACTTTAGAAACTACCGAGCCTACTGCCTTATCGCCAACCATTTTGCCCGCGGCGGCACCGGCTTTAGCATTCAACGCTTTTTCCGCCCACGCTGTTTGGTTACCATCAATGTCAAACGGTAACATGAACTTTCCACTGTGTCCTTCGAGGGGCTCTTCAACCTCTAGTTCAATGAGGCCCTTATTTGACAGAGCTTGAACCTCTTTATACTTATTACCGACCTGTGAGACCTGTCCAAGCACGATTTGAGCTTTTACAACTGATCCCATGTCTATCGCAAGTGCTTGACTGACAGGTATACAGATGCTGAAAGTCAGCGTTAAAAAACCCGTCAGCGTGTGTTGGAATTTATTCATGTTGTGCCACTCAGTGAGAATTCATTTAGCAAAAATTCGCATGATTCGCGCGGCAAGAATACCCCCCGATTGGCGCGTAAGCACCTGTAAATATAGGAACAAGTGCGGCTTAAGTCTGGATAGCGCTTGTGTGTGGTTTGGCTTGAGTGTAACTAAGAGGAAAGCATCACTGTCTTATCTTCTTCCACAGTCGAGGAGTAATCGGCGTCCAGAATATAGACTACGCCAGCCACCTTGCGAGAAACTTGAGCAGCACAATCTGTTCGAGACGGGAGTAAAGCTCACGGTCAGGTATAAACGAGAATTTTTCTTGTAGGGGTCCTGTACTCGCTTCCTTTACGGATTCCATGTATTGCAGAATTTGGAGTTGAGTGCCGGTCAGGGTTTTGCGGGTTTCCCACCAATATGCGTGATTAACCCCCCCGCGTCGGATTTGCTATTAGCTGCTTTAGTTTTACCAAGCCCGCCTTACAAGTAACCGATCACTGCACCGGCAACAGCCGCTATTGCAAGCTCTATAGAGTTTTCCATGAGTTTGACCTTATTTTGATACTGACTCCCCCATAGACTATGCAATTAGCCTGGTGCAATCCAGCAATCAGCGCTGATTTACAATGAACTCCTGATTGACACAATTCTCCAACCTGCCCGTCTGAAGATATTTTAGTGCAACCGTTATGCCCTTGGTTCGCATGTCAAACAGACTCTGTGGCGTATAAAATGCTGAATGCGGCGTAATCAATACACGATCGGCGATCCAATCTTCCTCTGCATGCCAGGCTGCAATCAGAGGATGGGACATATTTGATGGTTCTTCGGGTAGCACATCGAGACCTGCGCCACCGATTTGGCCAGTTTTCAGCGCATCAAATAGCGCATCCACATCAACAACCTCACCTCTTGCGGCGTTGATAAGTACCAGCCCCGGTTTTGCATGACTCAAAATGTCAGCACTAATTAGATTTTGGGTCTCATCCGAAAGCGGTATGTGAATAGTGATGATATCGCAAGTTGCGAACAGAGCTTCAAGGCTATCGACCCGCTTTATACCAAGTGCCAGGTCTGAGCCGTTACTTTTATAAGGGTCATAAAAACTGACATCCATGCCAAAGGCCTTACAGCGCAGAGTCATAGCAGTACCAATTCGTCCCAGGCCGACCACGCCAATTTTTGCTTCAGATAATCGTAGTGCAAGCGGGTGATCCATCGGTTTCCAGTTATTCCTCGGTTCCTTCCGAAGACGGTTGTCATACCGGTTAATTCCTTTCATCAAACCCAATAACAATCCCATGGCATGATCCGCAACATCCTGCGTTCCGTAATCGGGTACATTACAGACGGGTATTCCCCTTGCACCCCAGGCTGCCAAATCTACATTGTCAAAACCAACCTTTGGCGTGATAAACACTTTGGTTGATTCAATTTTGTCAAAAACATCTCCACTCACGGGGTCGGCCGTACTGAGGATAGCATCGCAACTAGACCACTGCGCATCGGTGACTAAATCTGGTGACTTGACAAAGATACAGTCCGCGTCACTCCCCGCAACATCAATTTCTGCTTGGTATCCATCTGGCCAGCGCATTGAAGGCCACAATAAGTTGCTTTTCATCTACATTACTCCACTTTTATCATTTTAATTAACTGTAGAACCCACTTTATAGAAAAAATCGTTTCTACGCTAAAATATTGAAACCTCTCATTAACGTGGGGAAATATCACACAACGAGACCAGTAGGTTTCTTTGCTTCGTCGG
This sequence comes from Candidatus Azotimanducaceae bacterium, assembly GCA_047629195.1. Classification (GTDB taxonomy): domain Bacteria; phylum Pseudomonadota; class Gammaproteobacteria; order Pseudomonadales; family Azotimanducaceae; genus UBA4582. The sequence goes on along the minus strand of JBLHWY010000002.1, from coordinate 103,111 downwards.
CTTCGATAAGCTAAATACCATCCTGTTCGAAGTTAAACAAATTATCTCTAACCACCCTATGCGCTATATCGCCTCCTCGTTTTTCATCCTTCTTTGCTTAAGTAAATCCATAATTGCTGAAGAGTTGCTAACCTGTAACCCAACGTACCAAGCCAGTACAAATTTACACACACCATCTAACGTAGAAAATAACCCAGAGGTCATCGGTGACGATCTTGTAGTTCCAGCCAATTCAGTCGTTGGCAGGGTTTATATCACACGTCTACCCATATTTGATGAATCCGACCCGGGAGAAAACAATTTAATTTTCCGTTGGGCAAACAGATTTCATATATTAACGACGCCAAAAACCATCGAGCAGGAATTGTTATTCAAAAGTGGAAGCCCCTATGAGTCAAGAGTCTTAGAGGAGTCTGGTAGGCTGCTACGAAATGCCAATTTTCTTTACGATTCAACAATAAAACCTGTAAGTCATTGTAACGGCATCACTGACATCGAAGTTGTCACCAGGGACGTCTGGTCGTTCACGCCAGAGGCGAGCATTGATCGATCCGGGGGCAACAATAATTATCGCCTATCACTGAGTGAATCCAATCTATTTGGCGCTGGTAAGCTCGCGTCTATTTCTCACAAAAAGGACATTGACCGAATTTCAACCAAGCTTGCTTACGAAGATAACAACATACGCGGCACACGGGTCTCCACAAGGCTCGCATTAACTAAGTCCGACGATGGCAAAAGTGGATTTGCAAGACTTGCATTACCGTTCTACTCACTCGATTCAAAGCAATCCTGGGAAGTCAGATTTGAAGAAGTGGATCGAACGGACACCCAGTTCTTCCGGGGTAAAAAAGTGTCAGAGCTAGACCACAAGATTGATGACTATAGAATAAGTTATGGTTTCTCCAAAGGACTTATCGGCAATGTCGTTCAGCGATGGTTAGTCGGCTATGCCTTTCGCGATGATGAATTCTCCGATGGAGACAGTCTCCCTGCACCCGTCACCCTGGCAATCGACAAACGACTCTCTTATCCCTTTATTCAATATCAGTCTCTCGAGGACAACTTCGCCCAGGCTTTTAACATCGATCAAATTTACCGAACCGAAGATTTACATCTTGGTCACAACTTCAACTTTAAATTTGGCTATGCAGCGACAGAATTTGGGTCAGACCAGAATCGCGCGACGATAGAAACCAGTTACTCTGACACCCTGTTCTATAATGAGAAAGCGCTACTTCTACACCAATTCTCACTTTCTGGCTTGTGGAATTTCGATACAAATGAAGACGAAGATCTCGTCACGCAATATGAAATGAGGTACTTCCGTAGTCAAGCACCTCTCAGATCTTTCTTTGCTAGTATTTCTGGCACCTTCAGTCACAATCTAAATATTAACCAGCAAGTGGTATTGGGCGGAGATACAGGTGCGCGAGGCTACGACAGTAGATTTCAAACTGGCGACCATCGTATTGTTTTGACCCTTGAGGAACGTCAGTATACCGATTGGCATATTTTAAATTTGGTGAGACCAGGGTTCGCAATTTTCGTCGACGCAGGCCGCGTATGGCAAGCGGGCATCAGCGACAACCTGAAGGATAAATACTTACTCAATGCCGGCTTTGGTATTCGCCTTGCATCCAGCAAAGCGGACGTCGGGAGTATTGTCCACATTGACTTCGCATTCCCGCTTACAAACCGAAACGAGCAGGATGTGGATAGCCTACAAATCACCGTAAATATCAAAAAGAGCCTCTAGCCGTTGCTTGCTGTTCGATATATTATCGAGCGCTATCAAGCAATACTTTGGCCAATCATCCAAATACAAATAGGTAATTAAACGATGGAAACTGCAGTGGACTACACCCAAATAGACGCGACTGACGCAGCTAAAACCGGCATGTCGCTTGCCGTATACGCGGCTGTAAAACCAAGTGAAGCAGCTGTGGTCGATCGATTTGGTGTTCACTCTTGGCTTGACTTGAACAAAAGGGCAAATCAGCTTGCTGATTTCATTAGAAAGTCAGAGCTGGAACCGGATGATGGCATCGCGCTTTTATGCAGCAATCGAATTGAGTTTATTCAGGTTATGATGGCGGCATTCCGCACGGGAACCAGAGTGACACCCATTAACTGGCACCTGACTGGAGAAGAAATCGGATATATTGTCGACAACAGCGACGCGAAAATTTTCATTGCCGAAAATCAGTACTTGCACAAACTTGAAGAAGTCGGCGCATTGGCATCTAAAATTCAGTGTTCACTTTCGATTGGCGGAGCGGCTGAAGGCTATCACGACTACCAAGCAGAATTAGAAAAATGTGATACTGAAAATATCACGGCCCCCATTCATGGAGGCACCATGCTCTACACCTCTGGGACCACAGGACATCCCAAAGGGGTTTATAGAGAAGAACGCCCCATATTACTCCCCGATTATTCTGAGACTGGATTCAACAATGAAAATCCAGTCGCCCTATGCACCGGGCCTGCCTACCACGCTGCACCACTGTTGATCGATGTCCTAACGCCAATTGTCTCTGGTGCAACCGTTGTCATGATGGATAAATGGGACCCTGAGCAAAACCTTGCACTCATTGCGACGCATAAGGTAACCCATTGTCACATGGTTGCAACCATGTTCCACCGGTTATTAATGCTGCCGGAAGAGACTAGAAATAAATATGATATCAGCAGTGTGAAACAAATTATCCACGGAGCGGCACCCTGCCCCATCCACGTTAAGCGGAATATGATCAACTGGTTTGGGCCCGTATTAATTGAATACTACGCTGCCACTGAAGGCGGCGGCGGCTTCCTTGTCGGCTCGGAAGAATGGCTGACAAAACCTGGTACAGTCGGCAGACCCGGTCCGGAATTTGATAATAAAATCCTAGATGACGATGGTAATCCAGTAGCCGTTGGCGAAACCGGCACAATTTACATGCACGCACCAGAGCATGGCAGGTTCGTTTACTACAAAGACAATTCCAAAACGGACTCTTCTTACCGAGGGGATTATTTTACCCTTGGTGACATGGGCTATTTTGATGAAGACGGCTACCTTTTCCTAACAGGTAGAACCGCTGAACTAATCATTTCCGGCGGTGTGAACATTTATCCCCAGGAAGTCGACAATGAAGTCATGCAGCATCCTGCGGTTCACGATGTATGTAGCATTGGGGTTCCCAATGAAGAATGGGGCGAAGAGGTCAAATCCGTGGTTCAACTGAACCCGGGACATGAACCTTCAGAGGCATTAGCTGAAGACTTGAAAAAATTTGCACGAGAACGGCTACCAGGTTTCAAGTGCCCTAAGACGATTGATTTTGCTTTAGATCTGCCCAGACTACCCACGGGGAAAATTCAAAGACGCGTAGTGCGGGCACCTTATTGGGCGGGACGCGATAAATCGATTTAAGATTTGATTACAAATTGGCGATTTCCTCAAAAACCAACTTTCATGGGCAAGGTCTTTGAGCTTTCCCCCATTTAAAACGGGCCAGGAATACATTTCTGCGCTAAGTCACGACTGCATAATGACAAGCGGAGGAAAAGAGGGAGATACACACAGCACAAACGATCATCTGGGAATTCAGGCGTGGTCGTCGCTGAATCCCCAGCAGAACCGAACTAGTAGCTTGCGCCCATTCCAGCTCTTACGTCATTCGTCACGCCATAGGGTGCGATCGGATACCTCAGGCCATTTTTCGACAAAGCCTCCATGCCGGCGATCACTTTCGGTAGAAATGAAGGCGGTATCGCCATCAACAATTCATCTTCCATCACCCCACCATATCGACGTTCAGCAAAACAAGGGATAGACAGACTCGGTTCACCCGTTTTCAACGCGCGACCCCAAGAATCGGCACAGGATGACTCACCAACACAACTCCAATCTAGTTTTTTATACCCAAGCCACTGTAAACCATTAATAAATATAATCATCTGCGCAGGCGTTGCGTAAATTAAACAAATATCGGGCGGATTCAGTCGACCCGAGGTCAGCGGGCTTACCGCCATCGCCTCATGAGTACCGTATGCAGGCACATCCATCGCATTCTGGTGGGCTGAAGAGTCTTCAAGGGTGCCAAACCATACGCCGTGCATTTTATCGCCTGACAGCCATTTTTCGTCTCGCGGATGCAAGCCCAGCACTGTGCCACATTGGGCACCTACAAGATCTTCCATAGTAATACCTACAGTCCAACCGTTGCGAGAGGCTTGTCCTACGATCTGATCTGTTGTGTGAATATCCTTTGGACGACGAATTCGCGGGATCGCTTCCATCTCTGCTCGGGTTTTGAACATTTTCATCCCGATTGGCGTTGTCCGTAATCTGAGTAAACGGTTCAGATCTGCGACCAGCGCTGGAAAATCCAGATTACTGACGTCTGTTGTGATCAATGCTTCTGACATATGTTGCTCCCTCACATTCATTTTGGTGCGCAAGTAACCGCACGGTTTAGATAACTACCCGAAGACCATAACAAAGATCGGGGCTTGATATCAAAATTTAGCAAGAGCTTAGGCAACGTCGCTGCCAGCTTTATTTAGTAACGGAGTAAGCCTCAGACAGAGGCATAGAGAAAGACACAGAGAAAGGCATAGAGAAAGGCATAGAGAGGCTTCAAAAGAGGGATGTGCAGCAAGCGCCTTACGCTGTTTCCAGGTAAGGCTGCATTTTCTCAAATGCTTTCGCTTCAATTTGTCTGATACGTTCCATTGAGACACCGTAGGTTTCAGCGAGACATTTCAGACCGGATTTTTCGTTCGCTAACCAGCGACTTTGTACGATATCCCGCGATCGGCTATCGAGTGAAGCTAATGCCTTAGTAAGACGCTCGGCTCTCTGCTCTGATACTTCCTCAGTTTCAGTTACCCAAGCAGGGTCTTCAGCATGTCCTTTGCTGAGATACACAACAGGGCTCGACGCAACTTCATCATCGCCGTCATCTGGCCGATCGAACGTTTCATCGACACGGCTCAGACGATTTTCCATCTCAACCACCTCTTCAGGTTTCACGCCCAAATCTTTAGCAATATGAACAACTTCTTCACCTTTCAACCAACCTAATCGCTTCTTCGCTTTTCTTAAATTGAAAAACAACTTCCGCTGAGCTTTTGTCGTAGCAACTTTTACGATCTTCCAGTTTTTCAAGATGAACTCGTGAATTTCCGCTTTAATCCAATGTACTGCAAACGATACAAGCCGAACATTATGCTCAAGGCTAAACTTCTTCACCGATTTCATTAAACCAACATTACCCTGCTGAACTATGTCCTCCAGTGGTAATCCGTAACCCATGTAGCTTCTTGCGACATAGGCAACATAACGCAGGTGTGAGAGTACGATTTTCCGCGCTGCTTCTAGGTCATCGTGTTCCTGAAAACGCAAGAACAAGTCAACTTCTTCCTCGGCTGTTAACAGGGGTATTTGTTGTAATGAATCGAGATAAGAACCCAAGCTTCCTGAATTCAATATCGGCAACTGATTATTCATAATCATTGTTGTAATAGATCCTCTTCAATATTTCAATATGCTCAAGGGTGAAAAGTTGTGCGTCACCCTATTGTTTCCAAGTACTTAGAGTACTGAAACTCGCGAATGTTCACTATTTGAGGGCATATTTTGCTAATTCAAGCGTCTATCTTGAGAATTTTTGATATATGTCGATTGTCTTTGAATTTGCGCTAGAGATTAATGCTCGAAAGCCCTTTTTCTATCTAGTTCAGCGAGTATTTCCTGATGCCGCTGACGAGACAATCGATACCGAAAATAGAGCAAAAGCCCCAAAAAGCTAAAGATAGATGTACCAGGACCCTGAGCAAATCCCAGATTAAAAACGACTTCAGCACTTACCTCGCCGGGCACGGCATTTTCGGGAAACTGAATCACATCGAGGATAATGCCCCCGACAATTGTACCAAGCGCCACAGCCGCCTTAGCGGCAAAGGCTCTAGCAGAATAAATAATGCCTTCCTGCCTTCGCCCTGTCATCAACTCTATTTCATCGGAAATATCTGCAAACATCGAATTGATCGTAATAAAGATCGAGGGCGCAATGATTGCTGAAATAAACACATTAATCAGTAATAGCTGCAGGATAAGAGGGTCGCCGTTCTCCGGCAAGACGCCCAGCAATCTCAGTACGATGAGTACGTTAACATTAATCGTGGTTAATGCCGCCGGAACAATCAAACACCACTTTTTGTCCATAAAGCGTACCAGATACGCCCCTAAAACAGCCCCAAATGGTAGGCCTGCGGCAATCGTCAGTGGAATCCATTTGAGCTCCGTAGTTTCCAAACCCCAGAAATGTACACCCATAAATGCCTGAAGGGTTCCTTCAACCGAGGTAACAACAGTGCCGAGCATTAAACCAAAAAAGATCGACCGATAAGAGGGGCTGGAAAAGGCGACTTTTAATTCTCTAAACAGCCTGCCCGGGCTGAGAGGTTCCGTCGCGGGCACGACTTTGGACATTTTTGGGATTTCTTTTCGAGTCCCCCAGACACAGAGCATTATCGCTAAAAATGCTATCACACCCGCTGTGCCAGCCATGATGGGATAACCGGCTGCATTATACAGCCCATTTGGCAAATCCGGCTGAGGTGTAAAGACAAGGGCTAACATTAGAAATATAAATCCATAGCCACCAAAAGCCCCGAAAAACAGGCCAGTACCAAACAGGGTGTTTCTGTCTTCATAATCGGGTGCTATTTCTGCCCCCAGAGCAAGATGGGGAACATGATAGAGCGTTAGAAATGTTCGAACAGCCACTGCAAAAAACAACACCCAGACAAAGTAAAAAATTTCACTCATATCGGCAGGAGGAGAAAACAAAAGAAACAGAGTGATACCCAAGGGCGCAGCAGACGCAAACATAAAGGGGTGACGACGGCCCCAACGGGATTCAAATTTATCGGACACTGAGCCCGCTAGCGGGTCGGTGATTGCATCAAAAAATACAGCGATGGCCAATGCTAGCGCAGTAAGCGTCGCGGAAACGCCAAGTATCTGGTTATAGTAGAAAAGCAAATAAGAAGCGAACGCAGCGTTTTTTACCCCTTCACCTATCTGTCCAAAACCCCAAAATATTTTTGTGCTGAATGGAAGTTTCTTAATCAATACAGTACCTTTGCCACAACAAATTATCCTATCTGACTTTGACGATACAAGGATAGGATATACAGCATATATCGGGTCATGCACGCCTCTCCTTTGGTAAGAAATACTTACATCTGACGAAACAAATAGCTATAAGGATCGCTCACCTTCAAGCCATTTTTAATACCCTTGACGAAAACCGTATACCTGCCCCTGAAATCCTTACGAGCAACTTCAATGCTTTGAACATTGACGATACTGCTCCTATGAATCTGCCAAAATTTTTGCGGGTCAAGTTCCTGAGCCAAATCCTTAATCGACTTCCGTATCAAATGCTCTGCTCCACCTGCAAAAATGGACGTGTATTTATGATCCGCTTTGAAATAGTCAATATCGTCAACCGAAATAATTTTTGTTTCTCCCTGCAGCCCCGCCCGGATCCAACTTAAATATTGCGGGTTGGAATCTCCCGTTTTGGCCACCAATTGCGCGACGAGTTCCACCAATTTTTCTCGATCTGGATAAGCGACTGATTCAGATTTAAGACGTGCAACCGTTTTTGCCAGTCGATCCGATTCAACAGGTTTGAGCAAGTAGTCGATAGCAGCAGACTCAAAGGCCTCGATCGCAAACTCATCATAGGCTGTAACAAACACAACTTGAGTCTTGCCAGTGATTCCTATTGCAACCTCTAATCCAGTGGCAACTGGCATCTTGATATCAAGAAATGCGAAGTCTGGCTCAAGCCTCTTGATTAAATCTGTTGCTTCTTTTCCGTTGGCAGCGGTGCCAACGATGCTTAACTCCGGCCATAGCGTTCCTAACAATTGGCACAGATAAACATTCAAGTTAGTTTCATCATCCGCAACGATGGCGGTAGGCGTGTTAAACATTAGATACCTCACTCAACGGAATACGGATCGTCACGGTTAAGCCATGAGGCAAAGAATCGGCTAACTCCAATCTTACGTCAGGGCCAAAGAGTATGCGTAACCGTTCTTTAACGTTGCTGATACCGATACCCTGACCTAGCGCCGGCTCATCACCCAACCCATCGCCATTATCAGTCACACAGATTACCAGATCTATTTCATCTTGAAATAGACTGATTTTAACCTCACCCCCTGCCTCTCTCGATTCAATCCCGTGCACTATTGCATTTTCAACCAGAGGTTGGATCAGCAGAGCCGGCAGTCGGATTTTGTCGGCGTTGACCTGTACATCAATGACATACTCTAGTCTTTCGCCCATACGTATTTTCAATATCGAGAGATAGTCTTCGAGTAACCGTACTTCGTCAGACAAGCGGTTACTCTCATTCCTACTGCGTTTCAACGTTGCACGAAGAAACTTTGTTAAGGCTAGCAACATGTGCTCGGCTCGGCTCGCATCAACCGACATTAAACTGATGACATGTGAGAGCGTGTTAAATAGAAAATGAGGCTCAATTTGAGACTGTAGTAACCTTAACTGAGTCTCAACCATGGCCTTTTCATTTTTCAAACTCCGAAGTTCTTCCTGACGTAACTTTTCACGCGTCGCCATCAAGGTATAGTAAGAATAAGCAAAGTAAGAGGCGATAGATGAAATTATTCCCAGACTCACCAGGGTCGAAGAAATATCACTGACGATGTCTGACATGGGAATGCCATTCACAATTGCTCCCAGTGGATATCCGATTAAAACCCCAAGCGGCACCGATGCACCGTAGATTAGCCCAAAGCGTTCCACACCAAACCGATACATGAATAATACCGAGATAGTGTGCACACTCAGCCCGATGAACAAAGAAAAGCTCAAATTACTTAGGAACGAATTGCTGCCGAGCAGCCATAGAAAAAGCGCAATGACACAACACATCGCCACCGTGAAACCATAGTTCTTCAAATGATGTCGAAGATCGTAGTACTTCACTGAGGTTACATAACTATCGTCCAAAACTTTTCTCGACATGTGAATATTCAGCCTCATTAGCGAAAAGCAAATGTAGATCAAAACTTAATTATTTGAAACTGAGCTATTCCAAACTTAGCTATTCCAAACTTAGCGCAATCTTAAGAGCGGGCGCCAGTTTCGTGCGACCGTGCTGAGTATGGGCTGATGGGACTTGCCAGATTGTGACAGTTCGGTGCAAACTAAACTTTACTCCCAAATCAATGACGACCAGAAGCAAGAACTATGACAGCGAAACAGCATCAAGCAACCTTGGCAAACCCTAACAACCTTAACTTGACTGAAGTTACCCGCTACCAGCGTACTATTTGTGCTAACAAAGAACGGGTTTGGGAAAATGTCATAGATTGGCAGCACCTGCCCCATCTACACAATACAAGCTTCAGCTATGCAGAGTTAGACGATGCCGGCGATTGGGGCTGGCGTATTTGGTCTGACCAAGAACATCGCTCCCATGTCGAGTTATGTTATGACATGCCCAATAATCGTTATGTTGCTCGAAGTTACAAGGGCATCCAACAAGTCTCCGAAATTTGGACTACTGTGACTCCAACAGATCAAACAACAGATATTGAGGTGCAATTTTTAGTGCCAGATGTGCCCCAGGAAAAAGTAGCGTCGGTTGGGAAATTCTTTCAACAGCTTTATTCGAAGCTGTGGGATGAAGACGAAGCTATGATGATAGAACGCCAGGCTCAATTAGATAAACAGTCTGAGCTTCATCCCTTAAAGATAGACCTTGGTTATGAAGATGAACTATTAACCTCTCTACCACGTTACATCGATTTGAAACGGGGCAGATATCGAGTGATTGCCGTCGATGGACAGCTGAAAGTCCATTCGGTGGTCTGTCCTCACATTCTAGGTCCACTGAACTCAGAGGTTATCGATAATAAAATCACCTGTCCCTGGCACGGATATCAATTTGATCTGGACACGGGTGCATGTGTTTCGCCCGCTAACGCAAGCTGTCGCCTATCGAAAGCGCCACAGATTAGCGTCAGCAAAGAACCTAGACCAAGGGTTCAGGTAGGGTTTACAGGCGCTTTTTGAAGGTATGTCAAAATAAGGCTATATCGAAACAAAGCTGTATCGAAATAAAGCTTTATCGTAGTGGCGCTCTATTTCGATCAGTCAGGCAAAATCAGTCAACCATAAACCCTGCTAGCACGATGAGAAACACAGTGAGTGCCAAGAAGCCGACCATAGTGAGGCCTAAGGAACGAATCGTTTGGCTATCTTCTTCATTAAATGTAGACATATCTTTTCCAACTTATTTTCAGGGTGTGTTGTGCTTAAAGCACCTAGGCTAATTTAATGATTTTCACCTTCAGGTCAATCAACCTAGCTCACAAACTAGAAAGAACAGAAAAGAAATAGCGGAGATGAGAAATGTTCGTCAACAATAACGGCAGCGTTAATGACCTGCCCTAACGTCAGAACGAGAACCAGCTTCATCACAACAGGGACATGAATAGAGTGAAAATAAATGAGATAGACTGGGACAATTGGCAACCGGAGGTCTCTGCAACCCTGATGTTTGTCGTTCGGGGTGATTCTGTCCTGCTTATTCACAAGAAAAGAGGTCTGGGCGCAGGCAAGGTCAACGGTCCTGGTGGCCACATCGAAGTTAACGAAAAACCAATGGCTTGTGCCATCAGGGAAACACAAGAAGAGCTCTGCATCGCGACTGGCAACGTCAAATACATGGGAGAACTATACTTCCACGCAGAAGACATGCCTAGGATTCACGCTTATGTCTACACCGCAACAACCTTCGAGGGAGAGCCTACCGAAACCGATGAAGCGATTCCCTTATGGACAAAAATTGCCGAAATACCCTACGAGAAAATGTGGCAGGACGACCAAATATGGCTACCTGAGGTGTTACAGGGAAACAAAGTACGAGGCTGGTTCACCTTTGAACAAGAAAATCTGCTCGATCACCGGTTGGAGATAAACCCAAAGATAACCGCAGTCGTAGGGACAGAATATTCCGGCTCGAAATACCCAGCCGCCGCATATTGTTAGTTTAGCTTCTGGGTTTAGTCTCTGACTGCATGCTTTGGCTTATTCCTGTAGCAACTGATTTTGCGACACTTCAATCTTCGCTGAATTTATGCCTGCCTCGAAAGTGCGGCGGTTTAATAACATTCTGGCAATTTGATCGACTCTGGCTGCATTTTGATCCTCGAGCGAAACACAATTGCCGGAGTCTCCCACCTGACAGCGCGACGCTATCGTCGCATTAACCGCTTTGCGCCCTGCATCTAACACGAACTGAAACTCGATTTCATAATGACCACTATTACGACCATCAGAATGCATTAGTGAGGCTACAACGGGGTCGACAGCGATGCTGTTGATTGCTGCTGCATCTCCATTTCCGCGATCAATACTGCCGGGTAACTGGAGGCTACTCAGAAACATAATCCCAACACCAAATAGAATTGCCGCAGCCAACGACAGTTTTGGTATCGCACCAAAGATCCAGCTATTCATCAAATCATGCTCAGAACCCACACCAGCCTGCCTTCGTATTGCCCTGTCTAGCGCAGCAGGCACACTTTTCGCATCGGTTTTGCCTACTTTCCAAGCACGGCTGACATCGACAAATTCCTGTTGCAAGCTAACGTCATCGGATTCCCACAAGATTTTTGACTGTGGTCTCATGATTTTTCTCCGCTTTTCTCTTTAATGACAGGAGCATCACTCACCAAAATAGCTGTTCGCAGCTTGGCATACGCGTATCGCAAACGACTCTTTGCAGCCTCTGCTGTTATGCCTTGGATATCCGCTATCTCCTTTACACAGAATCCATTTTCCTCGCGCAAATAAAACGCCTGTTGCTGATCAAAAGGTAACGTTTGGATAACGCCCTCGAGGTAAGTCACGGTCTCACGACTCATGATGATTTGTTCTGGCTCGTCACGCCCCTTCAGGCTCTCTGTCTCAGGATCTTTAGAGTACTGATGTTCTGCTCGCCGGTAGTAGTCTACTAATCGGTTATGGGCAAGCGTGAACACCCAGGATCGAAATTTGCCCTTGTTTGTATAGTTTTTAGCCGAGCTAATGACCCTCAACCACACATCCTGATATAGCTCACCAGTGATATGTTCAACGCGACAGTTTCGGAGCAGATAACTGTAAAGCGGTTGTTTGTATCGAGCATAGAGCTTATCAAAGGCCTGTTGATTGCCTTTACAGTAAGACCGCATTAGGGTGTCATCACTAGGCTCACCCAAGTCCTTAAACAAGCCTGAGCGAAGCCCTTTATTCACGTGAGTATTCGTCTCCTGTGCTGCGTTGATGACTGGAGAGACAGCTAGTGTCGGCATAATTTACATCCATCGCACATTCCTACCATTGTTAACGGCCAGTATATCAAAAGGGGTTATCAAGAATGGCACTTGATGTCTGGTTTCTGACTCGCTATGGTTTCTATTCAATCACTCGTGAGTACAAAATGGCAATTTCATCATCAATACTTGAGGTCTATCAGTTTCCTTGTTTAAGCGACAACTACGGTTATTTGATTCACGATAATGTCAATAACTTAACCGCGACTATTGATACGCCAGAAATAGCGCCAATCAACGCTGCCTTGGCAACGAAAGGCTGGACGCTCACACACATACTGAATACGCATCACCACTATGACCATGCAGGAGGAAATCTGGAACTTAAAAAACAGTGGGGATGTACTATTGTTGGTTCAAAATCCGATGCTGCCAGAATACCGGGCATCGATATCGAAGTTGGTGATGGCGAGACCTTTGACTTCGGTAATCATAGCGCCCAAATATTTGACGTTTCAGGGCACACGCAAGGTCATATCGCCTTCTATTTCTCTGCAGATGCCAAGTTATTTAGCGGTGACGCACTCTTCGCACTAGGCTGCGGCAGACTGTTCGAAGGCACACCAGCCCAGATGTGGCACAGTTTACAAAAATTGCTGGCACTACCTGACGATACAATTGTTTATTGTGCCCATGAATACACCCAGGCTAATGCTCGTTTTGCTATTTCGGTTGAACCACAGAACGTAAAACTGCAGGCGAGAGTCAAAGAAATCGATGAACTCAGGGCAAATGGCAAACCCACCGTGCCTTCCGTTCTGGGGATCGAAAAAGCAACCAACCCATTCTTACGCCCAATGAGCATCGACCTTCAGGCCACAATTGGACTCAGTGGCGCAGAATTAGTTGATGTTTTCGCCAAGACGCGCGCACTGAAAGACAACTTTTAGTTTCGACAAATCGAAACTACAGCTCGGGTAAACCGCTTTCAATCAAATGCGCTTTGTCATGCGAGAGCAAGACAGTAATATTGGTGTCCTGATTCATCTGTTTCAGCCAACTTCGAACTTTGTAAAGCTGATCTAGATTCTCAGGCACCAACCAACGACTATATACTGGCGGCTTACTCACATTGTAATTGATGCCATCGAAGTGATTCGCCATGTCACCGGCAATAATATAGGTGCCGATGCTTGAGCCTTGATTAATATGTAGCACAAATAACTGGCTACCTAGGGTATGACCACCAACGTGCACAATGTAGAGTCCTGGAAAACCTCTAACGCCTTTAAGCAGCAAACCATCATCAAGTATCAGTTGCACCCCACAAGTTAGCTCATTGATCAAAGTCGCACTGTCGCTTGTTAAATAATCATGCCAACTGAACTGCTCCATTGATTGTACCAGCGCAAAATCAGCACCAGCATCGCAAAAAGCAGATATACCTGTCGTGTGATCACTATGCAAATGGGTGAGGCCAATGCCCTTAACCTTGTCGAGATCTAATTGATCTGCCGCCAAACCATGAAATTCAAGCGGCATTGATCCAGCCAGCTCAGAACGACGTCCAAATTCGATTGCTTCAGTAACCGAAAGACCCGCATCGATCACAAACTGTCGCCCATCTTCCCAGGTCGCTACAAATACAGGAAACGACATATTTACCATCGTTTTGTCATTCGGGATTTCGTTATCATCTTCACCACTTACCGCCTCACCACGAAACTCCTCACCATGAACTAAAGGCAAGGGATCGTAGGCCTCGTCAAGCAATGAAGCCCTTGGAACTTTCTGCGTGGCCGTGTTGAAATAGGCTATGTGAGCAGGCAAGCCAAAAAACCTACCGGACTCACGCACTGCATCCAACGTCGGTAACTCTGGCGTGATGCTATCAATATCGACATGAGCAAGCCGCAGCTGATTCAGCCCGTATGTCAAAACTAGCGTCAGCAACAAACTGAAGGCAATTAGAGATTTCTTTATCATTGATTTACTCTTCAGCTAACGACAGACCAGCTAACTAGTGCCCATCCAGAAACGAAGATCTCCATGGTTACTTCCCGACAACCTATTGATTTTTATACCAACAGATCTGAAAAGTCTCCGAAATTTACGTTTGAAGCGGTATTTACGGACGGGAACTAACTAGTTCTTATCCGAAAACTTAACATCTCCATGGTTACTTCCCGACAACCTATTGATTTTTAGACCCACAGATCTGAAAAGTCTCCGAAATTCACCCAGGAACGAGTATTTACGGACGGGAACTAACTAAGGCTCTGGTTGAAAATTAAGAAAATAGCTCATCGAAGAAATTTTTAATCGATTGAGTCGCTCTGCTGTCAGCATCAGGGTTGTACACGGTGCCAAAATCAGGGTTATTCGCTGCTGGATTGGTAAAGGCATGCATCGTGCCACCATACGCATGTACCTGCCAGTCTGCGTTCGATTCGCTCATTTCTGTCTCAAAAGCAACAACTTGTTCTGGAGGTACCATCGGATCATCATGACCATGAAGGCAGAGCACTTTTGCTGTCATTTTTTCGTTTGCAACAGAACCTGGAGAAAATATGCCATGGATGCTAATAACGCCGAGCGCATCAGCACCACCTCTTGCGAGTTCAAGCACGCACATACCACCAAAACAATAACCCATCGCGCCAATTTTTGTATTATCAACGACTGCGAGCGTTTTAATAGCTTCGAGCGCAGCATCCATTCGGGCCCGGAGTAATTGTCTGTCTTCTGCAAGTGGTCCCATCAGACCCGAATTCTTTTCAACATCTCCATCCGCGCCAAATACCCCCTTACCATACATGTCTAAGGCAAAACCGACGTAACCCTGCTTCGCTATTTCTTCTGCTTTCGAAATCGCAAAGTCGCGTCTTCCAGTCCAATCGTGTGCGACTAATATACCTGGTCGCAGCCCCTCTACACTGTCATCCCAGACAACAACTGCCTCTAACACTGTATCGCCATGACGATATTCAATAGTTTCTTTATGCATTATACTTTCCTTAAATTTTTCTGTTAGATTCAATTCGCTACGACAAGATTATCGTTTCGATTCATAACTCGCTATCTCATCGAGGGGCCAAAGCGGCACCCCTGCATTTAGCCTTGGGAAATGACTAATCTGGTGAGTGGTCAATCCCGGTGTATCTGCCGTGACAATCTCACCCGCAATATGATGAAAACCCGCCCTAAAGTGATTAGAAGATTTCAGCGCCACCACATCGTATTGTGTTACATCGATGCCAACCGCAAGGAATGGACCCTGGTCGAAGGTCTGAGAGCGGTTCGAAGCAACAACAATATCAACCCCACCCACCACCAAACGAACGAGCTTGCCCAAATTCAATTTTGACCCTCTTGCCATCGCCAACATTATTAGTCGGCCATCGTGAAGCGCCTTAACGTAAGCGTTAAGCTGAAGAGGCGTACCATGGAGGTCGTCTTCCTTAGCACCAAGAGAAATCGAAATTGTAGCACCGACTCCAGCTTCGTGCGCCTGTTCCACCACTTCAGGGTCGACGATAAACCCGAAACAAGCCCTTTCAAGGTTCTGCTCAATCATCTCACGAAGTAAGTGCGTCCCGTCTCCCGGTGCTCCACCGCCACAGTTGTCGGACACTTCATTAATGACGACAGGTTTTTTACTGCTGGCTTGCGCTACCGCCAAGGCCTGTTGCGCTGTAAGACTGATGGGCCTAAAGGTTTCTCTGGCATCCCAAAGCACAGTTGCCATTCGCTTAGCAATCTTCTGTGCCTGCTCGCGATCACCTTTCGTGGTGACAACAATGTGACTACCAACCTCAGGTATGTCTGTGTAGGGAAAGCCATGAAACCAACTGACATCGACTACATTTAGCTCTGATTCAGCTTCTAGCATTTGCCCCAGCATATTTTCGCCGACACCCAACATCGTCGTTGTAGTGGGCACCAACATTGGAATTGTTTCTACATGAGTGACCGGTCGATAGTTGTTATCTATCATGTCAACAATCAGGTCGATCGCCTCCCGCGCGCGCAAGTGCATGTCGGTATGAGGATAAAGGTGACAGGCAAAAGTACCGTCTAAGGCATCAGCCATCGCTTGAGTAACATTACCGTGGAGATCAAACGCCGCCGCAATGGGTATTGCTTCACCGACCTGATGACGAATAGCTTGAGTAAGATCACCCTCTAAATCAGATAAACCCGCAACGACGCCAGCACCATGAAGGTCCAGAAATATTCCGTCAAGCGCGCCAGAACCAGGACCATGATGTTCTCGTTGTAGACCAGCCAGAATTTCACTTTTAAACTGGTCATAAGCCGCACGCTCAATTGTGCCGGAAGGTTGGGTGCTAGCAAACAGTATTGGCGCGACTTCAATGCCTAACTCTTTGCATCTGTCTAGTGCTCCGCCCGTGCTGGTTTCTGTACCGGCCATTTGCAACATTCTCTCACCTCGAAGCTGATAAAATGCATCAATGGGCGTCGGCGCTTTGCAATAAGTATTTGTCTCATGGTTAATACCCGCTATCGCGATTTTCATTATTCTCCATCTCCCTTCGCTACCCGAGTTGATTCTAATTCCAAAATTTTTCCTGCTATTTTTTCACCGAGCATCTGACATCCAGACACTGATGGATGATAACCATCTGATGCCATGTGACTCTGATTAAAGAACTCGTCAGTATCGAGCCAATATATATCAGATAGCAGTTCCGCCGCTCGCTGTATGGTTTGGTCAAGCATCGCGGCTCTAATACCAAGTGCAAACTTTAGTGGCTGCGGAAGTGCTGGAAATTTACCCATAGGAGGAATGCCCAGGAACAAAATAGGTACCCCAAACTGCTCCCTCAATTCTGCAATTAATTGGGTAACTTCATAATGCCATCGGGTCAATGAAGTAAGATGAGAAACATCATTAACGCCAATCGAGACGATGACATAATCAGGCCGGATATCTAAGGCAGCTTCTGACTCGAGTAATTCTCCTGATTCAGAGAAAAGTGGCCCAGAGCCAACGCTGAGCACAGTCCGTTCGTACTTAGCAAGCAGATCACCCACCCGATCACCATTGCTGCCTTGGACACACCAATTTACCTGATGCCCAGTTCGCTCAGAAGTGGATTTTGCGATTTGAGCGGTCAAAGCGTCCTCAAGGCTATTAACACCGACACCTGCAATGACTGAATCACCAATCCCAAGGATAGAAACAACAGGAATTCTGTCGCCATAGCTACCCCGATCAGGGTGCGCTGCTTCAGGCAACTTTAGGCCTCGTTTACGCGTCCATAGACCTTGAATAACAAGAACCGGCATTAAGAATAGACAGAGTGTCCATAACAAAACTAGCTTTAACATACGTTTACCAAAACCAGCCCATTTAAGAGCCAATTAACAAATTGATGTGATTCTACGTTGACCCACCGCAATTGCCCACCTATGATGCTGCCCCAGTAGAAGGTGTCCTCGAGTTTTTTTGAGATCAAGATCTCAACTAAATGAGGATTAAACGGGAAGTTAGTAAAGCAAACAATGCATATCCTTGGTTGTTTTGAGCTGATTCTGACGCTGCCCCCGCAACGGTAATCGAGATTATTGTACTTTTTTATAGCCACTGTACTTAACGTATGGGAAGGTAAGTACATAGAAGAACTTCTTCACTCGTGAGCCCGGAGACCGGCCTCGCTACTTTAAATGACTTACACATCGCGGCGGGCGGTTGTAGACATAGCGATGTCGGCAATCTTCTGCGAGCTCGTTCTGTTTATCCTGTACCCACCGTAAATCAAACATTACCACTCGGGTGGAGTGCGGAGGATAAATGAATAAAATCACACATTTAACAATACCAATCCTATTGTGCAGTTCGGCACACGTCTTTGGGGCGCAAACCCCTTTTTCGACTAATAGCGACCTGGAATCAATTACAGTTACAGCTTCTCATACGCCGGTGTCTATTAGGGATACCGCAAGTGCCATTACCATTATCACGAAGGAAGAAATCCAACGGCGTAACGTCTCGAACATCTCGGATCTTCTACGAAATGTACCTGGATTTTCAGTTAATCAACAGGGATCGAGAGGCGCAATCACCCAACTCCGCGTCAGGGGTTCAGAAGCGAATCATGTATTGGTTCTCATCGACGGCGTTAGAGCAAATGATATTGCCCAGGGTGGCCAGTTCAACTTCGCCCATCTAATGTCGCAAGGCATAGAACAGATTGAAATCATCCGAGGCCCGCAGAGCGCTCTATGGGGAGCGGACGCACTGGCAGGCGTGGTGAATGTCATCACTACACGGAACAACAACCTAGGTCGTTCCGAGAACAGCACGCAAGACAGAGCCCAAGAGAAAGTTTTTAATGCAAATATCGAATTAGGCTCATTTGACTCGAATCAATGGGGTTTGAATATCGCTAATGGTCGAGGTGACAGTCAGTTTAAGGTTGGCCTCAATGGCGTAAACACTGATGGCACCAATATCTCTCGCCAGGGCGATGAAACAGATGGTTATAAAAACACTACCGTCAGTCTTTCCGGCTCGACAATATTTGCCGATTTTGCATCAGTCGGTTTAAGTTACCGCCAAACCAATTCTGAAACAGAATTTGACGATACAGACTTCTTTACCACCGGCTTACCTACAGATGCGGATTCCAAAACTGACTCAGAGCAGAAATACCTCAGTGCAAACTTGGGTTTTACGTTGCTTGATGGCCGCGTTTCTCAGAAATTTATCGCAACTAGAACCGAAACCGACAACGAGAATTATACATCCAGCCCTGTAAACGATGTAACAAAGGGTCAAATGTCTAGCTTGAGGACGCAAACGGACATCTTTTTATCAGCACATACCGTCTCTCTAATCGCTGAACTTGAGAAAGAAGATTTTACTCAAAGAGGGGATGATACATTCGGTGATCCGAATCGTGACGAAAAGATAGACACGGTGAGTGTTGCATCAGAATATCGGTTCAACGGGGAAAAGGTTGATATTTCAGCCGGCGCACGACTGGATAACAACAGTGATTTTGACAATGCCGTTAGCTGGAGAATAACAGCGGCTTGGCACGCAGGGGACAAAACAACCCTATTTGGTTCGATGGGCGAGGCGAACACTAACCCAACATTCAGTGAAAGATTCGGCTTCTTCACAAACTTCCAGGGTAACCCTGACCTCAAACCTGAGCACTCATTTAGCTGGGAACTTGGTTTACGGACCCAAGTGATGGAAAACATCGAGCTATCCGGTTCATGGTTTAACGCTACGCTTGATGACGAGATTAATGGCTTTGTTTTTGATCCCATCACGTCTCAATTTACTGCAGCCAATCAGCAAGGAGAATCTAATCGAGAGGGCTTGGAGTTATCTCTGACATGGCAGGTATCCGATAATCTAGACCTGCAGGCAAACTATACATGGTTAGATGCAACAGAAGATTTAAACGCAGGCGGACAGCGTGAGGAAGTTAGGCGCCCTAGTAATATTGGCTCTATCAACGCCAATTATAATATGGGCTTATCTAACCTTAATCTAAATGTGAGTTATAACGGCGAGCAGTTAGACGATTTTTTTCCTCCCTTCCCTACTCCCAGAGAAGTTGTCACACTGGATGCTTACACACTTGTCACACTCTCATATCTCTATCAAATCAATGACACGGTTCAGCTAAATGCGAGACTCGAGAACTTGCTTGATGAAAATTATGAAGAAGTCTTCGGGTATAGTGCACCAGGATTTGGCGGCCACTTAGGCGTCAACGTAAGTTTCTGACGGTAAAGGTTCCAAAAAAAAGCCCCGAGATTCGGGGCTTTTTTTGGCTAATAAATTGAGTACATATAGCTAAGATAACCTGCCAAGAAAAACATACCAGTGATCTTCCGAATTGGTGTTTTCGTGAGAATGAATAACCAAAGCATCACTGTGCAGCCAAGCATCACCCAGAGATCATATCGAAGGAACATGGGATCCACCGGAATATCAGTTAGTAGCGCAGTAATACCCAATATAGCGAGTATATTGAACATATTACTACCGATGACATTACCAATGGCGACATCAGAGCTCTTATGCAGAGCCGCAATCACCGTAGTGCTCAATTCGGGCAGCGATGTACCTAGCGCAATAAGACTCAGCCCAATGACAGCCTCGGAAACCCCCCAGCCTGACGCTAGCCCTGCAGCACCCTCTACAACCAGATCGGCTCCAAGCGGTAACATTAAGACACCAAGTCCAATGAACAAAATAATCGTACTTTTGTAACTCGGTAAACCCAGTACTCGTTCTAACTCTTCTTCGGCATCATCCATCGGCAGCAATGCCGTGCCGCGAGTTGCAAGTACAAGAAAAACAACCAAGAGGAACACCAGTAACACACCACCAAGAAATGTGATGCTACCGAAGGCACACATCAGCACAAACATCACCGATACAGCCACGAGTAAGCTTGTTTGCTTCGCAAGGCCCTCTTGGTCACAGACTATCGGATGGATAAGCACTGGCACACCCAAGACGAGTAACACGTTAGCAATATTACTTCCTACAACATTACCAATTGCAATACCGGGGAAACCTGACAATGCAGACATTGTTGAAACCATGAGTTCTGGTGCAGAAGTTCCCATCGCAACAACGGTAAGACCAACAATCATTGGCGGAACATTACTCTCACGAGCAAGACCAAGTGCACCGCGAACTAATAAGTCACCGCCCATTAGCAAATAAACAAAACCACCAAACAGTTTTAAAAAATCAAGCGATTCATTCATCATCTTATTCGGATTGCTCTGATTGCTTAGAGTCTACTTGATCTTTCTCTTGCACATGGTCTAGCAGCTCGTTCAAAGACTCTGATAGATATGCAATTTCATCATCGCCAATAACTTCTGCCCGCAAATCGCTTTCTCCTAAACGGATTCGCTGCACTAGCTCCGCAAGGTTATGAATAGGTCGAGCAAGGTAGAGTCCCAATAAAGTACCACCGATGATTGCAAATGCAGACAACGCAATACCAATATCCATCATCGAACTACGTAGTTGAACGGAACGCTTTCTTTCCTCTTCAGCATCTACCTTGACGATAATGCCCCAGCCTAGATTTTCCAGGAATCTGGTGGCAACCCAAACCTCTGTTCCTCGATAGTCATAAGCCCCTTCAATAAATATTCCCGGCGTCTGCGCGAGAGTTTGTGTCATAAAATCGGAGGCATCGCTCTTGGGGATGTGCATAGAGGGCTTTTCGTCAATGACATGTCGTACTTCATTGAGAACAAGGATGGTCTTGTCGTCTTCTGACTTGATGATCATTGACTCACCGGTCTCACCAAGCCCGGTGTAATCGTTTGTAACAGATTGGAGCGCTTTGGCATTAACGACCACTTCCATCATCACAGAACCCCAAGGAGCTATGACTAGATCAGTCGAGTAGACAACTTGGATTCCGGTTTCATTGCTAAAGAAGGTGCCCAGATATTTAACCCGTTCAGGACTAGTCGTTTTTGGTGATATGTAGCCTTCAGGGAACAAACCTGCCTTGCCAACCGTTTGACCCAATCCGTCCAACACTCGGAGAGCACTAACATTTTCAACTGCCGCCAGAATCTGGTTCAGGTCATTAGTGAGCTTGTTATCGGAGGTGGGAACCCCTCTCTGCGAGAACGAGATCACACGCTGCTTCATCAATTCAACACGATCGTGCCAACCTTCCTGCACTTTTATTAGATCTCGTTTCTTCCCTTCTGCCAATGCATCGAGTTGCCGTATAGTAGTATCCTGCAACAAACCTTCAGCGGTGTAGTAAGCAAAAGCGCCAAGCAATGCCATACTCAGCAAGCAAACAGAGACAAGCGATAACGCGAGTCTGGTTCTAATATCCATCCATATCTCTCTGTAAATTAATACCTGAAATAGTCAGTTTGCCAGTGCATGGTACCTAAGAGCTCTCAGATAGGTAGCCGCAGGAATAAAAAGTAACTTAATGGAAAAAGCCTAAATTTCACCGACCGGCAATGTTACCCGATGACGGACAAAAATTATACGGAGGAGAGCAAAGGAAGAAGAACGGGCAGAACGCAACACCAATAAAACGCAACCCCAATTCGGCTTTTCACTCTGATAGAGAACCCTGATGGCGCACTCTGAGAAAGAGCTCAGAGAGATAATTCTGAGAGATATTTCACCAGCATATCGACTCTACTAACCCAACCATTACGATGTTGCGAACGGGAAGCTTCCCAGCCTAGTGCCTTTTCCACCGTTGGGTCTACTGGCCGCCAGACAAACTGCATGTCGGTGCCACCTGACTCACTAAGCGCAATGGAAGCTCTGATTTCCTTTGGCCAGTTAGGCATTCTTGGCACTAAAACATCGCCACCCTCATTAGATTCATACCGGGTAAAAACAATGGTGTTTGGCATCGTCACCCTATGTAGTGCAGAACTGCCTGCATCGATATCTGCATTCAAACAACACTTTGCTGCTTGAAACCTTAAAAAAGCTGTATTGGGGACGCTTCAGGACAGAAGGTTTTAGAGTTATTTTACTATTCATCATGATCCCTCTTTGCCTGAATCTCAGGCAAATCAACGTCGAGTTGACCGAACTGCTGATTGCAATGCTTTTAAAACTGCTGAAGCCACACCTGGATAGGGTCAAGTTGCTCGGCAGTCACTTTATACATCCTATGCCGGTCTTGCCTCCTTTCTGCTAATTAGGCCTGCATCTTTGAGAACCTGCGGTAGCGCTTGGACGATCGATCAGAAGAGTTTATTGAACTGAAACGCTGGGTATTAAGTTAGTTGGCAAGGATCTTTTGCCAATATGCTTGAGGTTCTGAACTGTCAGGAATGACACGATGGAACATACCAGAAGCCAAATGCCAGAAAATACAGGGTGTTCCATGAATGTACCCACTTGATAAAGGCAGGTTGCAGTCACGTAGGCTAAACCTGTCGTCCAACTAAAAACAAGCGCGGTCCAACGCCACCCAGCTTCTTTTGTCACAGCCCCCAGAACCGCAACACAGGGCGCGTATAACAAGATAAAAACGAGGTAACAAAATGCCGAGAAGGGGCTCACGAATAATGTCGACATATTTGTGAGGGTCGATTCACTAACGCCCTGACTTTCTGCGACGGCTCCAGAATCAGTCATGTCACCGATAGAAATACCTAGCGGATCACCCAGACCGTCTATCAGATCTACGCCATTACTCACGACTGACCCGAATGCTTCAGAAACTGCTCCAGCCAGATCAGGAGCATCATCTGATTTAGAATCTGCTTGATTTGCATAGAGCGCGTCTAATGTACCGACAACAGCTTCCTTAGCAAAAAGTCCAGTGAAGAGGCCAACTGTCGCTGCCCAATTGTCTTCCGTTAAACCGATTGGTGCAAAAATCGGTGTTATTTTTTTACCAACGACCGAGAGCACTGAAGCCTCTGTGTCGCTGTGCCCAAAAGAACCGTCAACACTAATCGAGTTAAGAAAGCTTAAGCCTATGACTACAAGAATAATTGTCTTTCCAGCCCTAAATACAAATGCTTTTAACCTGAACCAGGTGGTTATCAGAATATTTTTGAGTACGGGAAGATGATATGAAGGCATTTCTTGAAAGGACGGCGTCACCTCAGCCACAAAAATTTCTTTGCGAAAAATAAAGCCCGTCATTACAGCCATGGCAATACCGAGCAGATACAAGAAAAACACGACATTCTGGCCATTCTCAGGGAAGAATGCTGCGGCAAACAATGCATAAACCGTCAATCTTGCACCGCAGGACATAAAAGGCGCCATGGCTATTGTTAAGAGCCTGTCACTTTCGCGCCCAAGCGTTCGGGTTGCCATCACTGAAGGAACGTTACAACCAAAGCCAACAATCAATGGAACGAACGCACTTCCTGGCAAACCAAGTTTACTCATCAAGCGATCCACCACAAAGGCTGCTCGAGACATGTAGCCGGAACTCTCAAGTACCGACAGACATAGAAACAGAAAGCCAATAACGGGAATGAAAGTAGCAACTAGTTGAATCCCACCTCCAAGACCATCGGCGGCAAGCACGATCATCCATCCAGGGAATGAAGCCTGCTCCATTAGCCAGCGGACACCATCGACAAAAACAGCACCAAAAAGAATGTCAAAAAAATCAATGAATACAGCACCTAGATTAATAGCGACTGTAAACATGAGATACATCATCGCCAGGAAAAGTGGGATACCTAACCATTTGTTCAACACCCATTTATCGAGCTTCTCGGTAAGGTTGTCCGTTACCGGCGTCATGACCACTACGCCATTAACCAACCCTTGAGCGCGATGATACCTCTTAACTAGCCTGTCATTAGCGCTAGGTTCTTCTGCTACAGCGGCATCACCCACGGCAGCGTTATCTGGTCGTGACTTAGCTTCAGCAGAATCGTTTACCAACGAATCCACCAAAGTTCGCTCTAATGCATCTAAGCCAATGCCTCGGGAAGCAACAATGGGAATCACTTCAACACCCAGACGCCGTGAAAGCTCCTCACTTGAAATCTTGATGCCTTGCTGCTCAGCGACGTCAATCATATTCAATACGACAATGACACGCTTAGAATGCTCTAGAACCTGCTGAGTTAACACCAAATTTCTTTCAAGATTAGTCGCATCAAGTATGTTGATGACAACATCGACTGATTCGTTGTGGAGAAACTCTCTGGCAACCTGCTCGTCCAAACCGAGGTATTCTTGTTCTATCGAATAGATTCCCGGCAAATCAACGAGCTCGACCGTCTTGTCGCCAAGATTTAAACGCCCCGTTTTTTTCTCTACCGTGACTCCAGGCCAGTTACCCACTTTTTGATGGGCACCAGTGAGGGCATTAAAGAGTGTCGTTTTACCGCAATTTGGGTTGCCAATGAGCGCGAAGGTCAGATCAGACATCTAGATAGACTCAACAGAAATGAGCATTGCTTCAGTTTTGCGGATACTTAGCAGCGTACTACCGACCCGAATTTGCATAGGATCGCCCGCAGGTGCAAAACGCAGGACGTCAATTTTTACACCAGGATACAATCCCATTGCGTAGAGGCGACTCTGCATTTCACCATTTGTGATAGCGGCTTCGATAACTCGGCAGCTCATCTGTGCGGATAGTTCGGCGAGCGTCATATTACGATCAAATACTTTGTTGTTGAGAATCATTATCATTCATCAACTCGAATCATGCAAACGAAATAAATCATGGGGTCAGAGTAAAGTGCCAGAATAATATATAATGTTACTCTGGCACTTTACTCTGACCCCATAGCTTGTTGCAGCTACAACTCTGCGCAGATGTGCCCACCGTCTATCACGGTGGTGGAACCGGTCATATAGCTTGATGCGTCTGAACACAACAGAAGCAGCGGCCCGTCCAGGTCTTCAAACTCTCCATAGCGGCGCATGGGTATCCGATTTTTAAACGTTTCGGATTGCTCACTTTCTAACAAAATACGTGAGATATCCGTCAAAATATAACCGGGAGCAAGCGCATTAACACGAATGCCGAAACGTGCGCCTTCCAAAGCCATAATTTCCGTTGCCTTAACTAGCGCAGCCTTCGATACCGCGTAAGGAAACTGGCCCTTAATCGTCCTATACGCCGTAATTGATGCAATGTTGACGATGTTTCCGGATTTTGTGCCACTAGCAGCGACTTTTTGCGTATACATTTTCGACAGTCGCCAAACCGACTTTAGATTCGTGTCCATCACATAATCCCAGTCGTCCTCATCGATCGTCGCATATGTTTTGGCGCCGGATTCTACGCCGGCATTATTGATCAGCACATCCAAACTTCCGTATTTCTGCTCCGCTTGATCAAGAAATGCCTGACAGCTTTCGGGATTTAGAACATCCAGTGTAAAGCCACAGGCCTCGAAACCTTGCTCTTTAATCTCTGCAACCCGGTCCGCAATTTTTTCAACTCTGCGGGCGCCGAGCACGACGTTTGCACCTGCTGCCGCTAGCACACCTGCGAAGTGATGGCCAAAGCCGGAAGAAGCACCCGTAATAAGTACCGTTTTACCCTGCATTGAAAAAAGATCCACCGCTAACTCCGTTTCACAAATTTTGAAGAAGCTATGTGACCACAGCTATTGCGATGGTTGCAACACTTAGCAAGATCAAGTGACTACATAAAAAGACCTGATTGCTCTAAAATAGTATTCTTTGCAGATGTTGCACCTTCCCATGTTCCTGGAAAACTTCACAGAACTCGAACTAGAAAAGCAAGCCGAACTTCAGAAGATGAAGCATCTTGCATCAGGTCTTTTCCTGTTTGTGACCGTTGTTTATATCATCGCAAGCATCTTCTCTTCACAGCATGAAGTCATACCTTACATTCAGGCGACCGCAGAGGCGTCGATGATCGGCGCTCTCGCCGACTGGTTCGCTGTAACGGCGCTGTTCCGCTACCCCCTGGGCATCAAAATTCCCCATACAGCAATCATTCCAAACCGAAAGAACTCGATTGCTGATCAATTTGGCGTATTTGTTCAACAAAATTTTCTTTCCGAAGAAGTCATTACTGACAAAATCCGGTCGATTGATCTCAGTAGGCGTGTGGCGCACTGGCTCATTAAGCCTGAAAATTCTCACGCCGTCGCAGAGCAGATCACCGACGGCATTGCGGGTGTCGTCAAAGTGATGAATGACAAAGATATTCAAGCCATGATCGAACGGAAGCTTGAAGGGAAAATTCGCGATACCTCGTTTGCTCCGCTCATCGGTGATGTTCTAACCTTTCTTACTTCAGGAAAACGCCAGCAAGCTGCTTTTGATGCCGGAGTAAAGATTGCTCTGAACATATTGGAGGACTCTGATGACCAGCTCAGAGAAAAAATTCAGCAGGAAACCCCCTGGTGGTTCCCCGGCTCGCTAGATAAAGCCGTTTACCGAAAAATCATGAGGTCCACCAGTAAAGCGCTGTACGAGATGCAGGTTGATATTTATCACCCCATGAGGGTTCGGCTAGTCCAAATGAGTAACGAGTTCATGGAAGACTTGAAACATTCCGAGGAGATTAAAGAAAAGGAAATATCAATTAAAGAAGATATCCTCAAACAGGTTGCAGTACGCGACTTTACGGGTTCCTTGTGGAACGATATCAAAACCGCATTACTTGAACAAAGCGAATCACCCGATGCAGAGTTAAAGACGGCAATTCAAGGTGCGGTTGAACGCTTTGGCCAAACCATACTGGAAGATCACCATCTTGCGGGTAAGGTCAACGGTTGGGCAGAGGATGGTTCCCGCTACTTGATCAACAACTATGGGCATGAGGTCGCCAACCTGATTACCCAGACTATTGAAGCCTGGGATCCAAAATCAACCTCAGAACGGATAGAAATCCAGATAGGTAAAGACCTGCAGTTTATCCGGATAAACGGCACCGTCGTCGGTGGGCTTGCAGGCTTAAGCATTCACAGCGTATCAGAGCTGGTCTCACACTTTTATTCCTAGCGATCATCAAACGCGTATTATGAACTCAATGCCTTTTTTAGGCCGGTGTATTTAGGCTGGTCAATAGCGATCTGGTTTGTCACTGTCTGTCTCAGGTGAGCTTGCAGATTGGTGTCATCAAGTTTTTGCTCACCGCTACGTAGCCCTCGAGTGAGCTGCCAACGGAGATCACCCAAGCCCTGATCTTGCACGCTAGCATCACTATCTCTATTTGTATCTTTAATGCCTAACAACGTTTGAAGGCCAGCAATTTCCTCCGATCTTGCTCGGGGTCCCAGCACAAGTTCCCGCAAAACAATATCAAGCGAGTTGGACGCGACCCTGGCCATAAAGTTGGTTCTACCCATCGTCTCCGCCATCACTTCGCCGCGCAGAAAATCACGAACACTACTGATTAATTCATCACTTCTCGGCATATCGAGGTCATCAAGCGTCTCATCCGTTTTAACCACTTTCACAGCACCAGGTATCAACAGGTTGACACAATCGATCTGGCATTCAGATGATCTCCGGCCAATACCCGGTCTTTCGACAGTCTTATCAGGCCCTGTTCGGTAATGCTCGGCCATACCCAAGCAACCAACAGCCCACCAGAACGAACCAAAAACTTCCCAGTACTTTACTCTGCCAGGGTCTACTTTTACCCCTGACACTTCTTCATAACCCCTGAACAGATCTTCGTATTCCCCAAAACCACCGACAGACTTGTCACCTCCGAAACGCCAAGAATTAACGCATATCCACCCAAGGTCTCTCATCGGGTCCCCAATATGAGCAAGCTCCCAGTCTAGTACAGCGATGATTCGCTCTTCATCAACCATGAAATTTCCGTTACGAAAATCGTTGTGAACCAAACAAAAGGTTTGATCTGTTGGTAAATTCTGAAGCAGCCATTGGGCCGTGAAATCAATCATAGGGTGAGGAGAATTAAACTCGATGTACCTATTCCAGGTTTGCTCAACAAACTCCTTCGGCGAAATAACTTCGAGTCGCTTGTCTAGCCCCGTCGCAACCAAATCAATCTGATGGATACGGGCGATATTCTTACCGCACTCGTAGGCCAGAGTCTCTCTTACTTTTTCGAATTGCGGCGCCCGATTAATTCGGGCACCCAGCGCTTCACCTTCTAACCATGACATGATGAAACCGTCACCAAGACCATCTTCATCCTGGAGGACATAATAGACCTCGGGTACAGGTACATCGACGGTATGTGCAGACTTCATTAACAGCGCTTCAACATCAAGCCCAGGATGACCTGCAACGGGTTCCACTTTCACACCACCCGCGGCCCTTCTCATTGCTAACAGCTTGTCGCCGCTCGATGTTTCAATGCGAATACGATAGGTTTCCTGACTAGCACCACCGGAGAGCCGCTCCACACTGACAAATTTTTTACATTCATCAATATGGCGCTCTAAAACTCCAGCAAGCACCAAGTCAAAATCAAAGAGACTCTCATTGGCGTCTGTCATACTAGTCTACCTTCACACCTTTAGGCGCCCGTTGGTTCATAAAGCCAAACATATAACCTGCAATACGGCGCATTTGAATTTCTTCTGCCCCTTCTGTGATTCGGTAACGACGGTGATGTCGATAAATATGTTCAAAGGGTTTATGTCTGGAATAGCCTAGCCCGCCATGGGTTTGCATCGCCCGGTCAGCGGCATCACAACAGAGTCGGTTCGCAATGTAGTTACACATTGAAACCTTATCGGAAACCTCAAAGTTACCGTACTTATCCATTTGCCAGGCAGTCTTATGAATCAATGCGCGCAGCATTTCTGCCTGAGACTGAAGTTCAACTAACGGAAACTGAATTCCCTGGTTAACTGCGAGTGGCTTACCAAAGGGCTTGCGCTCCTGAGCATATTTAACCGATTCATTGATGCAATATTGAGCAGCACCAAGACTCGAAGCGGCCTGCCTTATTCTATTTTCGTTGAAGAAATGCTGTACAACCTGAAGTCCGCGTCCTTCGCCACCAAAGATTGCGTTGTTATCCACGTAGACTTCTTTAAGAGATACAGTGCCGTGGTCTGTGGGCATATTGAAGGTCCAGAGCATCTCTTCAATTTTGAGACCCTCTGAATTCATCGGCACTAGGAATGCCGTAATTCCTTCACCCTCGCCTGCCTTACCGCTCGTACGCGCCATAATCATGTCGTAAGGTGCTTTATGAATACCCGTATTCCAGGTTTTGCCACCATTAATACGCCAGCCATCGCCGTCACGAACTGCAGTGGTCTCCATGTGGGTTGCATCTGAGCCGTGATCTAGTTCGGTAATACCAAACGCAAAACCACGTTTACGTGCCAGCATTTCAGGCACCCATTCCTCCTGCTGCTCAGGCGTACCGTAATTAAGCATAAGCATGAGTCCAACATTATTGCCGACAATCGAGTGCTCATTTTGCAGATCATTGTGCAAACCTAGCCCACGAGCCGCTAGATGCTCACGAATAATCGCCATACCTAGGTTAGAGCCATTCTTGCCGCCGTACTCAGTCGACAAGGCATATCGGAAATGGCCAGCTGCATCGGCCACCCCTTTTGCTCTGTCCAGCAACGCTTCCCATTCTTCATTCGGTAAGCCGCCACGTTCCCAATCGGTTCTCGCGTCTTCGCGCCGATGATCAAAGAAGCGGATATTGTCATCCTGCTGCTCGATAGGAATTATTTCTTTTTCGATAAACTCATCGAGTTCCTGAAGATAGGCTTGAAGGTCAGCGGGGATATCATGATCCATAGTGAGTTCCTCTTTTTAGTAGATTATTCGAATTAATTGGATAAGTTGTGTGAGTAAAAAGTAATAGCCTTATACTAGGGAAGCTGCGATCAAGTATCCATAGGCTTGTGGTCTCGCTGGCGAAATACTGAAACCTCAACCAAAACAACCCACTAACCGATGGGTGCAAGGTCCAGAGTCCCAATGCTTATTGCCGCAATCATACTCAGCACGCCTTACATCGAACCCTATCTCAGTCGCATGCTGCTAAAAACTAAAAAAAGCCAGCGTAGAATGCGTTTTGTTGCGGCTAAAAATCCGAGGAAAATATGACACATAGCGAAATCAAATGGCCATTTTTACCCGCTAAAAACCCGATTGAAATATCTCGCGCAGAAGGCGCATACCTCTACCAAAAAGATGGCAAAAAGATACTGGATGCCGCTGGTGGCGCGGTGGTTGCCAACATTGGTCACGGTCGGGTTGAAGTCGCCGATGCTGTTCGCAACGCGTTAGTGAATGCTTCCTACGTTATTCCGCCCTGGATTACGCCTGAAAGAGAGAGCCTGATTCAAGAACTCACAATGCATTGGTTACCCAAACATCTGAATCGGATTCATCTCGCATCAGGTGGCTCTGAAGCGAACGAAGCTGCGATTAAAATCGCGATTCAATACCATGCCAGCCAAGGTCAGCCAGAACGAAATCAAATTCTGGCTAGAAGCCTTTCTTATCACGGAACGACCATCAGTACCGCTGCTATATCAGGGCACGCAAGCCGCAAACGAGGGCTTGAGTCAATCCTTGATCACTATCATCGAATCGAAACACCGAACCCACTACGTTGCCCACTCGGACGCTATCACGAAGATGCGACCCAATATTATATCGACAACCTAAAGCAAACCATTGAAGCGGTCGGTGCTGAAAATATTGCAGCACTTATCGCAGAGCCAATGAACGGTTCAAGTGGTGGCGCTATTATGGCTCCCGCTGGATATTGGGCTCAGGCACAAGAAGTTCTGAAGGAAAATGGCATTTTACTCATTATGGATGAAGTCATGACTGGCTTCGGCAGAACGGGCGACAAATTTGGTTGCGATACCTTCGGGATCACAGCAGATTTAATGGTCGCGGGCAAAGGCATGGCTGGCGGCTACGCGGCTATCGCAGGCGTTTATGGTAGAGCAGAAATATCTGATTCAATTGCCACTGGGGGTTTCGAGGTTATGTTTCACACCTTTGGTGCTCTGCCGCAATCCTGTGCAGCAGCAACCTGCGTACTGCAAATTTTAAGAGAAGAATCGCTACTTGAGCGATGTCAGACTACGGGTACCAAATTGCTCACTCGGCTTCAGGACCAATTTTCTCAACACCCACTTATCGCTGAGATAAGAGGCCAGGGAATGCTTATCGGTATTGAGGTTGTTAAGGATAGAGATACACTCGAACCCTTTGATCGCGAACTAGGCATCACAAACAAAATGGTCGCTGCGGCTATGGCTGCAGGTGTCTTTTTCTACCCAGGTGGTACCGGGGAATATCGCGACATACTCTGTATCGGTGCGCCCTATATCATTGGCGATGCAGAAATTGACTTGATGGCTCACGCGCTCGAAAAGGCACTTGCGGTAATATAGCGAGAAAGGTCTGAGAGAAAGGTCGAGTAAAGAAATCGAGTAAAGAAATCGAGCAAATAGGTCGGAGCGAAAAGTCGATGCTAGAGGTCTGAACTTGAGGCCTGACCTGACAGGGCTCCCGACCAAATGAAGGGAACCCTTAAAGCGGCTAGAAATTTAGATTATTTGAAGAGCTCTACATATTCGCCATAACCCTTTTCCGCTAGATCCGCTTTGGCAACAAATCTTAAAGATGCACCATTCATGCAGTATCTCAACCCAGTAGGCCTTGGACCGTCACTAAATACATGTCCTAGATGCGAGTCACCAATGGCACTACGTACTTCCGTGCGCGGAAAAATCATTTTGTAATCCTTTTTCTCAACGATGTACTTATCATCAATCGTTCTGTAAAAGCTGGGCCAGCCTGTTTTAGAATCGTACTTGTGCGCTGAACTGAATAACGGTTCGCCGCTGACGATATCAACATAGATTCCCTCATCTTTCTGTTCCAACAAATCATAAGTATAAGGCCGTTCTGTGCCTTCATGCTGGGTAACGTCATATTGAAGCGGAGTCAGCATCGCCTTTATCTCAGCATCCGAGGGTTTTTTATATCTGTTGTCAATGAGTGCTGCGACCTTGGTACTGTTATCGCCTGATGCTCCAGCTCCCTGAACACATCCCGCCAAAAGGCCAATAGAAAACACAACTGAAATCAGAGTGATTAGGGAACGAACCATAGTTACACCTTTAGACTTTTAAATTGTTTCATGACGCGAGTCATGTGTTGGATTCTGGTCCTATATTCTAACTGACTCACACACCAGAAACAGATCAGCTTCATTAAATAGACCTGTTGCGATCTGTATTGTTTCCAATTATCGACAATATTGGCTAAACCGACGCAATCTACCGACGAACGGCAAAATAATTAGTATGAATACGATCGCAATCAATAATTGCGGTGGTTGATGTCCATTGATATTCTTTCTCCATGACAATACCTACACCCAAACGCCCTGGCCTATTACACGCCCTGATTTGTTTTCTGCCCATTGTCGGCATGATTTCTCTCGGTTTGTTTTATTTCGGCATCAGCCTTCATGCCATTATTTTTGCCTGTCTTATTTGGGCAACAGCAAATACAGCCCTATTGGGTTATCGCTATGAAGCAATTCAGGAGATGATGTCCCAGGCAATCACCCGCGCGCTACCTGCAATCTACATCTTCATTCTCATTGGCATGATCATCGCGAGCTTCATGCAGAGCGGCACGATCGCCATGTTGATTTATTATGGCCTATCCATACTTGAGCCTTCGTTCTTCCTACTTAGCGGCCTGCTACTTTGTTGTTTGATGTCTGTCGCCACGGGTACTTCCTGGGGCACTGTGGGCACACTCGGTGTTGTCTTTATTGGCATCGGTGAGGCACTTCAGATTCCTCTACCTATCGTGGCAGGCATGATAGTGTCAGGGGCAACCTTCGGGGACAAAATGTCTCCTGTGTCAGATACCACAAACCTTGCGGCGATGAGTGCAGATACAAATCTCTATAGGCACATTCGTACAATGCTATTTACCACAGTTCCGACACTGATGATTGTTTCCATTATCCTGCTAGTGTTGGGTTATCAGTATGCTGAAAATCCACTCCCTTCAGCCAATATCGAGCATATTCAGACAGCATTACACAACAGCTACAAACTCAACCCGCTAATAACCTTACTGCCCTTGCTCGTCATGCTTGTCCTCAGTATGAAGCGATTTTCTCCTCAACTGAGCATGACCGCGAGTATTTTAACAGCGACCGGCATCGCATTCTTTTATCAACAGACATCATTTGTCGAGGTAGCCAATTCACTCTGGTCTAACACACCTGGCACCACTGGTATCGAATCGATTGATAACCTGCTCGGACGTGGCGGTATCAGTAGCATGAGTTGGACCCTGCTGCTATCGCTGATGGCGTTGGCGTTAGGAGGGGTTTTGTTCGGCGGTGGCTTTCTGGAGGTATTATTATCCGGCATGATCAACAAGGTGAAACGCACAGCCTCACTTATCGCGCTCACAATCGCATCAGGTTTTGTCGGTAATATCGCGATGGGTGAAGCCTACATCAGCATCATTTTAAATTGTCAATTGTTTAAAGGCTCATTTGAATCACACAGGCTGGATTCAAGTTTACTTTCGCGTAGTGTCGAGGAAGGATCGACCGTGACAACGGGGCTGATACCCTGGACAACCGCCGGTGCTTTTTATGCAGTAACCCTTGGTGTTCCGGTACTGGACTACCTCCCCTATGCTTTTTTCAACTTTCTAAACCCGATAGTTTCAATCAGTATGGCAATGATCGGACTGGGTCTTTTAGGTGGCGCCCGCCCCCCGGCATGAGCAACTGAGTAAGCAAAACTATGGATCCAATTAGCCAAGGCGTGCTGGGTGCTTCACTACCTCTTTCTAGCCAAGCAGATGGCAAAAGTTCGCACCTAAAAACAGTTGCGTGGCTCGGTTGTATTGCCGGCATGGCACCTGATATTGACGTTTTCATTCAGTCGCCAACAGACCCTATCCTGTTCCTTGAGTATCATAGACAGTTTACGCATTCACTGATATTCATCCCCATTGGCGCACTAATTTGTTCCCTCCTTTTTCACAGATGGTACAAGAAAACTTTAACCTTTAAGCAAGGTTACCTTGTCTGTTTTCTCGGCTACGCAACACACGGCCTGCTAGACGCATGCACTACCTATGGCACACTTCTACTCTGGCCGTTTTCTGATATGCGTGTTGCCTGGAATAATGTTTCGGTGGTCGACCCACTATTCACTCTACCTATTCTTGTTCTGGTCATAATTACCATCCTTAAAGCAAATCCGATCTACTCTAGGGTCGCGTTGGTCTGGGGACTTTGTTATCTGCTATTTGGCGTACTGCAGCGGGAGCGAGCAGAAAGTCAGGGATGGGAATTAGCCATTAGCCGCGGTCACGAACCAATCCGACTGGAAGCGAAACCTGGCTTTGGCAATCTCTTTTTATGGAAGGTTGTGTACGAAGCAGACGATAGGTTTTATGTCGATGGATTTAGAATGGCTGCCGAACCCACGCTATTTGAGGGCGAAAGCATTAAGAAGCTTAATCTAAGCGAGGATTTACTCTGGCTTGATCACAACAGCCAACAAGGCGATGACTTAAAGAGATTCAACTGGTTCTCAAACAACTACCTTGGCGTCGACCCCAACAACGCTTTGCACATCATCGACATCAGGTACTCCATGCTACCCAACGAGATTAGTCCTTTGTGGGGAATTATATTCGATCCTAAGGCTGGGCCGACAGAGCACGTCATTTATCGCGCAGACCGTGCCCGTTCCGGCGAAAGGTTAGCGAAGCTAATGAGTATGCTGACAGGGCGTGATGAACAAGCAGTAGGGGACTAGAAGCTCACCGCTAAGAGTTGCAGAATTCATAATATGATGAAAGAATCATTGGCAACAACGATAACTATAGAGCGAAACAATGCAGACTGACATGATTGGCGAATGGCGCAAACCGGTAAACACCGCGGCACATCAGAAAGGCGGCATTCATGATGACGCGACAGCCACAGATCTTGGCTTCAAAGGTGGGACAGTCGCTGGCGATATTCACATGGAACAGTTTGTACCCATGCTACTTGAAGTATTTGGACCTGATTGGTGGCAAACAGGTACCCTTTCGCTCTATTTTAGAAGTGCGACCATCGATCAGGAACCTGTTCGATGTTTTGTATCGGCACCTGAGCGGGTTGGTAATATCAATCGGGTTAGTGTTTGGATGGAAAAAGAAGACGGCATTGTGGTTACATCCGGCTCAGCATCCTGCGGCGGTCATGATGAAAATTCTGAGCTACGACAGAAATTAGCGTCTATTCGTCCAGTATCTGAATTGCGTATTTTGAAGAATCTGAGTGTAAGCGCACAGAGCCCAGAGGGTTCAGCGCGAAAATCTACCGTTTCAAACGACTATCTCGATGCACAACTTAAAGTCATCACTGAACCTCTGTCGTGTTACGAATCGACAAGTGAATTTGGCAGTCGGGTTCTACCTATAACGCAAATAGTTCGAGCATTTAATCCCGCAGAAATAGCCCTCATCGAAGCCGTAGAAGCACCTTTTGTTGGCCTTTATGGCGCGATAGAAATCGAATTTATGAACGGACCAGTTTTCTCGGAAACCGAGTACGTCGGCAGCGGTCAAATCGTCGGTCTTTCGGACAGTCCTCAAACTGAGATACTCTGGCGTGACATGGTATTGGCAACTGACAAACCGGTGGCAAGAATGTTGAAGATGGATCGGCTCATGAAAAACTCATCACCGCTATGGGACTAGTTAGTTCCCGTTTGTAGATACCTATTCGTGGATGAATTTCGGAGACTTTTCAGATCTGTTGTTAGGAAAATCAATAGGTTGTTGGGAAATAACCGTGGAGATATTTGGCTTTCGGATACAAATTGATACCTCCTGAGAATGGCACTTGCATAAGCTCCAAACGATCAATAACGCAATTTAGACAATCGCAACCGTAGGGAACGGGTGATTTATTTCTACCCGCAAATGCCATGTGATGTGTGCTTGGCCGGCCTACCTTTTTTGCATTTTTTCGAGCATCGCTTGCATTTGCTCATGCATCACGTTCACACCCTGTAACGGGCGCACCATAACTTTAAACTCTGTAATCTTTCCGTGTTCATTACAGGTAATAATGTCGACGCCATTAACATATTTGCCATCTATTTCGGCTTCAAACTCAAGCACGGCGTGATTCCCCGCAAGCACCTCTTTCACATATTTAAATTTGGAATTACTTGATTCAAGATCCTGAAGATTTTTCTCTGAAGGATCTGAATTCCCGCTAAAGGTATTACCAGCAGCACCCAAATACATTTTGGTGAGTTCCTTGCCTTTTTGTGGCGTGAACACGATCGGCGAATAAAACTCGACCTCATCGGCAAGCAACTCATCAAGACCACCGGGGAATTGCCCTTTGAGATGTAGGTGCCAATTCTTCATAAATTCAGTGATCATCCCTTTGTTTTCCATCATTTGTTCTCCTATAAATAGCTATCCTATTACTTACTCTGTTGTAAGCGTCAGCAATAGGATAGCTCCTGGGCCACATAAAGCGTGATAATTCTACTATCTTCCAGTTGCTAACATCGGTCGCTTGAAGTTAATCGTACGTAAAATTTCTGTTATTATCGTCACACTCTTATTAACATCACCAACCTATTTTCTGCAAACTCGCATATGTAAAACTACATATGCAAAATCAGGAAGAAAGCACAATGAATTACAAAAAGCATCGCCTGAACAATAGCTTTAGATGGCAAGATGTTGCTGCACCATTTCAGCTTATTTCTGAGGTTCAAGCGAACAGTTGGAATAATGACGGATATTTCTTGTTGGAAAATGTATTGGACCATCAAACAATTTCGGAAGTAACAATGGCTATCGATCCAATGGAGGCAAAAACAAATGACTACCTTCGAACGATCGAAGATAAAAGAAAATTTATCGCTCGAGCGGATGAAATCACCTTCGCTCTTCATCCAGTAATTAAGAGCGACACCGCTAAAAAATTTGCTCAGCATCCTGTATTTGCCCAACTGTGTTTGGATCTCCTCGGGCCAACTTCTCGGCTCTATTGGGATCAAGCCGTGTATAAAAAACCCCATTGCCCCGAAGAATTCCCCTGGCATCAGGACAACGGCTACAACTTTGTGACCCCACAGGACTATTTAACCTGCTGGGTACCTCTCGTCGATACGACCATCGAAAATGGGTGCCCATGGGTCATGCCTGGTGTTCACAAATCGGGCACAGTTGAACATTGGCAAACAGATTTGGGATGGCAATGTATCAAGGGCATGACAGATGCTGTGCCAGTTGAAGCGAAAGCCGGCGATGTCGTCGTGTTTTCCTCATTAACGCCCCACAGAACCGGACCAAACCAAACAGATATAGAGCGGAAATCATATATTCTACAGTACTGTCACGATGACTCATTAATGTTTGCCGATGATCAGGATGGGATTCCACAGGATAATCCTGACAGACAGTTTCTTGTAACAAGCGCAGGGATAGCCCTTCAGAGCTAGGGCTCGGTCATCCTGACACCAGTGCCTACAAACCAAATATCAAATGAGAAAGATATTATGACAATCGAACAAAACAAGGTAGTAGCGTTCACTTATATTCTAAAGGATGAACAGGGCGAAGAATTGGAACAGAGCACTGCAGATGACCCCATGGTTTATCTTCATGGCCATCGTAATATGATGCAAGGTGTGGAAGAAGCATTGGTAGGCAAACAAGAAGGTGATTCACTTAGCGTTACCCTACCTCCTGAGCGTGCCTACGGCTTAATTAAAGAAAATGCAGGCCAACGGATCCCGATCAAGCATCTGGTAACCAAACACAAGAGATATAAGCAGGGCATGGCTGTTAAGGTAAATACTCAAGAAGGACCCAAAGACGTCGTAATCACTAAAGTCGGCCGGTTCAACGTTGACGTTGATACCAATCATCCATTGGCGGGCAAAACAGTTACCTTCGATATTGATGTATTAAAAGTGCGCGATGCGACTACTGATGAAATCGCTCACGGACATACTCACGGCATTGATGGTGCCGCCTCCCATTAGCCACCGTCCATTAAAAGCACCATCATTAGAAGCATAAACAATACCATTAAGCGTACTCGCTAACATATCTGCGCTTCTTTAAGGCTCGCGATTTCTTGTGCATTATAACCTAACGAGGCAAGTACATCGTCCGTATGCTGACCAAGCAACGGCGGCGTGCTTCGCACCGCGGGTCCATCAGCATCAAGCACATAACCGGCCTTAACAATCGTAAACTCTTTTAAGGGATCAACAGGGTGCGGCAGCGTTTCAAATACCCCTCGAGATTCGAACTGCGGATCGTTAATGACCTCGGGCAACCCTCTGATCTCGGCTGTTGGAATCCCCAGCGCCGCCAATTTTTTAAGCCAATATTCAGTCGTTTCTTTTTTAAGGGCAGAGGCGACTATTTCACCCACCTCTGCACCGTTTTCGATTCGAACATCCGGTGTGGCAAATTTCTCTAAAGTCAGTTGATCAGTTTCACCGATGGCTTCAAACAACTTTTCGACCTGAGGCTGTCGTATCGCAGTGACTTGTATGTGGCTATCGCTGGTAGCAAAAACGTTTGCTGTTGGCTGCCTGGTCGGCGATGCATTCCCCAACAAGCCAACTAAATTTCCCTGATTCAGATAATTACTGTATTGGGAAGCTTGCATCACAATTGCAGTATCCATCATGGCAACATCAATCCGCTGCCCCAGCCCCGTATTAGCCCTTCGGAACAACGCAGCGGAAATGGTGAAGGCGGTGTTAAGCGCGGTAGACATATCAACTGGCATATATCCTGTTCTTGTCGGTCCAGTTTGCACGTGCCCATTCTGGGACATCATGCCGGAGGCTGCTTGCACAGCGCCATCGTAGGCTGCCTCCCCTGCCTTTGGTCCCGTCTGACCATAGCCAGTAACAGAACAATAAATCAGATCTGGTTTTATCTCTTTCAAGTCCTCGTAACTAAGCCCCAAACGCTCCATCGTGCCAGCCTTAAAGTTCTCGACCACAACATCGGCAGTAGCAACTAACTTTTTAACAATCTCGATTGCTTCAGGTGCTTTAAGGTTCAAAGTCAGGCTTTGTTTATTAAGGTTCATACCTAAAAAAGAAGGTGAAAGACCCTGGTCTTCGCCAATATTCATGAGTCCTCTAGTTTGATCACCACCACCAGGTTGCTCAACCTTAATCACTTCTGCACCCAAAAGGGCAAGCTGCATAACAGCGAACGGGCCTGCAAGGACCTGAGAAAAATCGATTATCCGAATACCGTCAAAAGCCTGGGCCATAGTCATTATCTCTTATAGTAATTTAGTAGGGCTGTTCAACTTAGTTGATTTATTCTGGCTTCAGTCAGCACTTTATCATCGCGTAGCAATGCAATTGCGCGCCAGGGGTCTGCCGCTACATAGAATTGATCGTCCCAAAAAATTGGCCGGCGAAAAAAAATGGATAGATCAAACGATTCAGGCATATGCTCTTGCCAGAGTGCGTGAATCAAATAATGAACGCCCATGCCACCACCAATAATTGGCGCGCGAAAGCCTGCATTATTTGCCGACTCCATTTCATAATGGATACTATTGCCTTCAGAAGAATAATGCTTTACTCGCTCGGGAGTTAAGCTAAAGGTATTTAATCGCCTAAGTTCAGCCACATTTTCAATGACTGGTGCTGGTCGTTCTCCGGCCCCTCGACCCGCAGCTTTGTCTGAATTAGGTCTGAGTGATTTTCGCGGAGCACTGATAGCACGTTCTCCATCCTTATCCTCGAACCACACATCGGTTTCAACTACCTGTCCTCTGGGAACATTTTGTATATTTAGGATGGATCCTCTAACAGTCAGACTCTCTCCTTTACGCACCCGTCTATGCTGTATGAGACTCGTCATCATATTGACATTGCCCTCAGCACTGATGCCACTATTTGCACCCGCGCGAATTCCCAAGGCGATATAAAACGATGCATCAACATAACCTTCAAAAACGCTGTCATCCAAGCCGCACGCTAGCAACTTGTCAGCTTGTTGCTCCTCAGTGACCACAACCTCTTCCGGTTCAAACTCAAACCCCACTACAGGCTCTTTCCATTCTACTTCACTCATGCAGTTACACCTTTTACTTGCTTCCCATGTACTAGATGCCCCATGTACTAGATGAATGCCAAATCAATGCCTTGCTTAGCAAGTTCAACTAACGGCAATGCTCGGGCTTCACTTTCGGTAAACCATTCACAACGGTCAGTAGTGCCGTCTTGTTCGAAGCGCAACTCACCGCCCATAATTCTGGTGCGATAAACAATTCGAATTGAATGCATGCTACGTCCATCAAATTCTCGTTGCAACGAATGTGCATTCACCACACCCTCAGACACGACTCGCAATCCTGTTTCCTCAGCAACTTCCCGGATCATTGCTTCTTCTGGCTGCTCGCCAAACTCTATGCCCCCACCCGGTAAGGTCCAGCTTCCTATAAATCCGGTAACTTGGGCGGAGAGGCGGCAGAGTAGAACCCGGTTTCTTTCTGAGACATTCTTTTCTAAGACATTCCTTTCTAAAACAATGCCATAAGCACCTATTCTTGTGACTTCCAATGTTTAGTCCTTCATCTCAATAGCGCATCTCTAATTATTAAGAGCAATTGATCTAGCGCAAGGTAAAAATTTCTACTCCGAGGCATAATGACATATTTGAACGATAAGGTGGGTCAGATGAGTGGAGAAAATACACGAGCTAAGGAACTGGTAGCACTGGCAATCTCAGAGGCAAAAATCTCTCATCCTCAATGTGTTCAGATTCTATGACCCTGGCGATACTCAGTCAGACATTGAAATTGCTGAGCGAAACCAGATCGAGGAAAGATCTAGAGAGCTATATCGACTATGACCTTGATAACATGGTCGAATCCGATATGGCTATCACCAGAGGCTGTTAGACAGGCAACTAAAAGGGCAGCCAAACTCAAAATGTAGTTTAATGCTCGGCGATCCGATTAATCCCACGAGCCTGATCCTACTCAAATTTAAAAAAGATAGAGGTTGCCTTTATGACCATCCGCAAATACAACCATAAGAACGATCTCGCTCACATCAAAAGAATTTGGAAAGAGTGTGGTTGGATTGACAAAATTGCGGAAGACGGCAAATATATTGAAGACTTCTATTCCGTTGGAGACGCTTACGTAGCGACGATGAATGGTGAGGCGGAATGCGCAGTCCATAGCTCACTCGGTACAATCCGCTACGACACAACTGATCTGAAACTCGGCGCAGTTACCGCAGTTACCACGAGTCATATTGCGCGGAAACAGGGTTTTGCGAAAAAAATGACCGCTGAGTTACTTGCACTACAAGCTGATCAAGGCTGCGCGGTCAGTGCTTTGGGAATGTTTGACCAAGGTTTCTACGACAAAGTTGGATTTGGCACAGGGAGTTATGATCAGTTTGTAAGCTTCGATCCTGCTACTCTTCAAGTGGCGGGACCTTATCGATCACCGCGTCGATTGACCACAGATGATTTTGAGCAAATTCATGGCGCTATGCGACATCGTGCTCGCTATCACGGCGGCGTTAATCTTGATGAGGCCGCCATCATGAAGGCAGAACTAAACTGGCATGATGAGCCCTTTGGTCTCGGCTATTTTGATGGTCCTGGTGGGACCTTGTCGCATTTTATCTGGGGAGAAATGAAAGGAGAGCATGGCCCCTACTCAATTTCCTGGCGTGCCTACCAAACGACTGAGCAGCTTTACGAACTGTTAGCTCTGATAAAGTCTTTGGCAGATCAGGTAAATTCAATCAAAACTATTGAATTTGGTGAATTTCAATTTCAAGATTTATTGAAAATGCCATTTCGAACTCGCCGAATCACCGAACAGAGCACACACGCCAACTACTCTCGGTCCGAGTCTTACTGGCAGCTTCGAATTTTGAACTTAGAGACTTGTATCAATGCCATGCATTGTGAAGGCTCAGAACTCCGGTTTAATCTGGACCTGACGGATCCAGTTGGATCTTTTTTAGCAAAATCAAACGACTGGACCGGTATTGGTGGATCCTACATCATAAATTTGAGCTCTAAGTCGACGCTCGAAAAAGGTACAGACGATGAACTACCCACACTTTCGGCCTCAGTAAACGCCTTTAGTAGACTTTGGTTCGGCGTACGACCCGCGGCCAGCCTCGCTATAACCGATCAACTGGCAGGACATCCTGACTTGTTAAGTGCGATCGACCACGCAATCAGGATACCTCAGCCCCATCTTGGGTGGGATTTTTAGTATCCGCCTGTAATTCTTTATTTGCTTAGTGACCACGATAACTTTTAGAACTATACTGCACTGCAACATAGCCAGTTTCATCAAGGATGTTTTAAGTATGTTGTCACTCAAATCCAGTCATTCCCGGTTAGACCGGGATTTAAGCCGCGCTAAAAGTTATGAAGAATGGCAAGCCTTGGCTATGGCCCACGACGAAGCCACA
The DNA here is from genome assembly GCA_047629195.1 of Candidatus Azotimanducaceae bacterium. Taxonomy (GTDB): domain Bacteria; phylum Pseudomonadota; class Gammaproteobacteria; order Pseudomonadales; family Azotimanducaceae; genus UBA4582. The sequence goes on along the minus strand of JBLHWY010000002.1, from coordinate 59,788 downwards.
GGCATGGATAAGTGGAAATTAGAACCGACCTCGACCAAATATGACTATGCAAATATCCAGTACAGACTCGACGAACTCAGAAAACTCCGTGCTAACCATGATGACGTTGGTCTTCTGTTCTCGTTAAATGAGGGCATACATGGAAATCAGGGTGGCATCGGCAACGACGCTCTGTATGAAAAAGCTAAGTTCGGCACAAAAAAACTCATCACAGACTATGTAGACGAAGTCGTTGATGCACTGCGTCATATCGAGTCTTTGCCTGAAAGCGACGAACTCAACCACGAAGACAAAATAGATTTCTTTCATCGCGCCCGTCTATGTTTTGGACGTTCAGCACTAATGATGAGCGGTGCGGGGTCACTAGGCCATTTTCATCACGGCGTCGGTAAAGTCCTGATTGAGCACGATATGCTGCCAGATGTTATTTCTGGTTCGAGTGCGGGATCTATTTTCGCCTCTCTGCTCGGCACTCACACAACCGAAGAATTAACGGAACTCTTCGAAACAGACCTCTTTCAGTCACCAATAGAAGATGAACAAGAGCGGCATCCTTGGGGTCTTGTTCGCCCTCAGGTCGATCCCGATCAACTGCGCGTTATGTTAGAACGTTTTATCCCGAATATGACATTTCAGGAAGCGTACGAAAAAACAGGGCGTTCAATCAGCGTCACAATTGCACCGCATGAGGAAAACCAGAGCTCCCGCTTGATGAATGCGGTAACCTCTCCCAACGTTTACATCCGAAGTGCAGTGACGGCATCTTGCGCAGTTCCCGGCGTATTTCCTCCGGTGATGTTGATGGCGAAGAATGTTTACGGCGAACCCCAACCCTATCTGCCTAATCGTCGTTGGGTTGATGGCTCCGTCACTGATGACTTACCCGCCAAGCGGTTATCAAGACTATATGCTGTTAATCACTACATCGTGAGCCAAGCCAACCCGCTCTCTCTCGCCATGCTAAATAGTGACAGACTCATTCCCCTGCCAAGTAGCACCAAGTCGATCATGCGACACGCTACTCGAGAGATGCTCAAGTCCAGCGAGCAATTCAGCAGAAAATATCTCAGGCAAATACCCAGTGCCGGACAAGCCATGAGCATGTTTCATTCACTGATGGCACAAGACTACACGGGCGATATCAATATAGTCCCGAACCTAGGTTTCATTGATCCGCAAAAGTTACTCGCGCAACTATCAGCAAAAGAAATAGAGGAACTCGTGACCGAAGGCGAAAAATCTACCTGGCCTCAACTTGAGCGAATTCGAATATCGACTAAAATTGGCCGAACTCTTGATCACATACTCGACAATCACACAAACCACAACATCAAGAAGTTCTATAAGAAGAGAACACGTAGTACCAAGCAAGCAAAAACCTGAGCCTTAACTTGTACAAGTTTAGTTTGTGCTAAGACTGAAAGGACTAGATCTTATCTTGAGCTAGTCCTCGTCGCTATTCGACTTTCTTACTTTGCGAGGCTTTTTATCCTTCGAGCTAGACTTTTTAGCTTTTGGGATTGTTGATGTTGTATCCGGTTCTGACGGTGTTCCACCCTCTGAGTATTCTTTCAACCGAACGATATCAAGCTTTCTGCCACACACCCAAGCCTTCTTTAGATCACGGAAGATGTCTTTTGGCATGCCCATCGGTAAGTCGATAAGACTGTGGTCTTCTTGGATATTGATATGGCCGATGTGTTCAGCATCAAGACCCGATTCGTTTGCGATCGCGCCAACAATATTGCCAGGTTGAACCTCATGTATGTGACCCACGGCAATCCGAAACCTCTCCATGCCCTCCGGAGGAGCAGAATCTTTTCTATCCCTATTTCTACGTGGCTCGGCTTGGCTAGTGTCTCGTCGAGGCTTTTTAAACTTCTCGTCAGGTCGGTCGCTAGATCCTTCTTTAGAATTTCTGCTACCCGGGTTGCGGTTGGAATCTCCCTTCTCTTTAAAACGATCATCAGATGATCGACTCTCACTACGTTCCTTTACTTTCCGCGCTTTCTTCTCGACTAACAGCAAAGAGCGATCACCCAAGGACATTTTTGCAAGTGCAGCAGCAATCTCCAACGCTGGTATATCGTGTTCTTGTTGAAACTGCTCAAGAATGCCCTGCATAAATTCCAAACGGCCACCGGCGATGGTATCGCTGATGCTTTGTTTAAAATCTGCAATCCGCTTGTTATTGACCATTTCCGTTGTTGGCAATTCCAACGGGTCAATCTTCTGCTTAGTCGCACGTTCAATAGCTTTCAACATGCGCTGCTCTCGAGGAGAGACGAATAGAATGGCATCGCCTGTTCTCCCCGCCCGGCCTGTCCGACCAATACGATGAATGTAGGCCTCAGTATCATTGGGAATATCGTAGTTAATCACGTGAGTGATCCGCTCAACATCTAACCCGCGCGCCGCTACATCTGTTGCAACCAGAATATCCAAAGAGCCTTTCTTTAGCCGATCCACCATCTGCTCGCGCGTCTTTTGTATCATGTCGCCATTAAGCGCTGCGGCAGAATAACCACGAGCTTCCAGCTTTTGTGCCAACTCGACGGTCTGAATTTTGGTCCGAACAAACATAAGCATCGCATCAAAGGTTTCTACCTCAAGAATACGCGTCAGGGCATCAAGCTTGTGCATATTGCTGACCTGCCAATAACGCTGTCTAATCGTGTCGGCAGTAGCAGTTTTTGTCTTTATCCTTATTTCTTGCGGGTTGTTAAGATGTTTGTCAGCAACTCGCTTAATTTCTTTCGGCATGGTCGCTGAAAACAACGCTATCTGTCTGCCTTGTGGAGTCTGTTCAAGCACCCACTCCACGTCTTCCAGAAAGCCCATATTCAACATTTCGTCTGCTTCATCAAGCACGAGCGCCTGAAGGTGATCCAGCTTCAGAGTACCTTTACGCATGTGATCCATAACTCTGCCAGGTGTGCCAACCACCACCTGAACACCGCGCTGCAGTGCTTTAATTTGCCCTAAATAAGGCTGACCGCCGTATACGGGTAAAACGTGGAAGCCTTGAATTTTCGAGGCGTAGCGCTGAAATGCTTCGGCAACCTGAATTGCCAGCTCCCGAGTCGGCGCCAACACCATCACCTGAACTTTCTTCGACGTCATATCAAGACGTGAAAGGAGCGGCAAAGCAAAAGCAGCTGTTTTTCCGGTCCCCGTCGGCGCATGCCCAAGCAAATCTGTTCCTTGCATCAGGTGCGGGATAGTCAAAGCCTGAATTGGCGATGGCGTCTCGTAACCCACTTCATTTACGGCGGCGAGTACGTCGCTTGACAGCCCTAGGTCATCAAACGATACGGTGGGGGTTTCTAACTCGGACATGGAGTGTTCCTGCGGAGAAATAATGACAGATTAATGACTATGGACAATTTAATAGCGATAGTCAGGGGGGAGGCGCGGCTTAGCCGGCGGAATTTTACCCAGCTAAGAATAAAATTCAATCATTTCTTTCAATTCTTTCCGCCACAGCCGCCCTATCTAAACAACCGAAAAAGAAACCAGCCACCCCGATAAACCAGGTAAAGACAAACAAGCCATACTGAAATGATTGTCACCACACCTGCGATTTTCTGCGCAATCGGCTGTTGAAAATCAATGGGCGTCCAACTGACAAGCCGACTCAATTGATCTGTCGCATTTGGACTAAACCGAGTGCCTTTAACGCACTGGTTTTCAGTGGGAAATAATAGACAGTCGGGTCGATAAAAATTATAAGCACCGCTATGAATAGCAAAAACGTCTCCCGGAAACACGGGATCTAATCTGAAGCCTTCAAGTCTGTAACCAAAAACAGGTTCATTACAAACAACCTGCGAAACACCGCGTGTTAAAGCATCACCCGTACCGATGACACTAAGACGCAAGCCATTCACCAAAGATTCTTCGAGATGCGAGATCACAGGTACCTCTGACGTGCCTTTTACATCGCTAAATGCTGCAGTGATGACAGAACTATCATAGGTTCTAGGGGCTTTGTCATAACCCGACAGCAGCGGCGCAGCAATCAACGCCGCGATGCTCAACAGGAGGGCTAGACCAGTTATGTCGCCCCACCGCTGATAAAACTTGCCCCAAACCCATCCACTCAGCAAAATTATTGACACCATATAAATCAGGTTCCAGCGCGATAGGCTCGAAACCGTAGAAAAGTATGGCAAATCTTTCAGTGTAGCCTGCCAGACCGGGTGGTATGTATTGAGGAATATGGGCATCAAAAGTATCGAAAGAACGCCTAGGAACCAAAAATAACTCCACTTTTTTCGAAGAACTGAGCGCCAGAAAAACACTGAGCAAGCAGCAACTAAGACCGACATACCGATGCGGTAGTCAAACTCCTCTGCGCCAAAAAGAAAATCTCTATTCAACAGCAAAGCATTAGACTCGGCACCAGAAATAGGCGTGGTTAATCCACGCAGGATCGAATAGAAAGTAACAAGGAAGTTTTCATATCCGGGTAACTGATAGAAATCTCTCGGAAACAGATTCATAAAATGAGCGACGGCTACAAGCTTATTAGCACTCAGACAAAGCGCAATGAATCCGGCCAGCGCCAATCGGACCCAGACCACGGACTTTGGTTTCACGAGCCACAAAACCAACACGAGACACATACCCGTTGGGACCACGATGACAGATGCACCAGAATGGATAAAATACGCGAGGCACAAGCCCGCGAGTAGCGTCGGGAAGAGGGTTTGCTGACCCAAATAACGCTGTTGCCAATCTGTTGAGAGCAAATCACCGTGAGATCGCTCCGCCGGCGCTAGCAGGAGATAACACACTAGCGGTAAAAGCATAAAAGCATGGAATGAAAGATGACCCACTTGCGTTCGGGCCAGAAAGAATCCATTTGTCATAAATGCTAGGCCAACGAATACTGCAATCAACGGTTGTCGAAAAAGCAAACTAGCTAAACCGTAAGCACCTAGAAATCCCAACCCTCCAAACAAGTAATAGGTTAGGACAATACTACCCAACGGGTCGACCAGATGAAGAAACAATTGCGGCGCTGAATAATAAAGCGATTGCGGGTTTGGGAAATGCGGAATTCCGCCACAGAGGGCTGGCGTGAACCACGGAATATCAAAACCGTTGTTTAGAAACCAATAGTGCCCACTGAGTAAATAAGGGAAAAAATAACTGTAGTCATGCCCGATCTTGGCGCCTTCTCCGAACAGATGTGGGAGATAGATTGTAAGGCTAAGTAGCGCCAGGACGAAAGCACAAGGTAGTACTATTCTATGTCGATTAAACGCGACTACGTTCATGCATTTCGAATAGTTAAGCCACCATCAACCGGCAGAGTGACACCCGTCATAAATTGAGAAGCGGGAAGTGCAAAGTTTAACGTCGCATGCGCCACCTCTTCTGGGTCTGCGTATCTTTTCAATGCAACCCGTCGACGAGCAAAAATTGCTTTGTTCTCGTCGGGAATCGCAGATGTCATCCCTGTGTTAATCGGCCCTGGACAGACGCAATTGACAGTAATCGCCTCACCGCCTAATTCCACAGCAAGCGAACGGGTTAAACCAGCGACACCCGCTTTAGCAGCAGTATAAGGGCTACCAAACTTAGTTGCTCCAAGGGCCTCAGTCGAAGCAATGTTGATAATCCTTGGATGCTCAGATTTTCTTAAGTATGGCAATGAAGCTCGAATCGTTAAGGTATGCGCCGTAAGCAGTACGGCAATACTTTTATGCCAAATCGCAGAATAATCATCAGCATCAATCGCTGTCCCGAGAGATATCCCAGCGTTATTGACCAATATATCAATGCCGCCAAAATGGTCTGCGATATCATCAAAAACCGGTTTTATCGCTGCTTCATCAGCGAGATCCAAACTCCAAGCTTTTGCAGTTTTACCAGCAGCTATGATTTCCGCAACCACTACGTTCAAAGCATCTTCAGATAAATCAATCGCTGCGACAAATGCACCCTCATCCGCGAATAACTGTGCTGTCGCTTTACCCATGCCGCTCGCTGCACCGGTAACGACGACAATTTTTCCTTCTACTGATCTACTCAGATTGGTCAGTCTCACTAGCTTTCCTCCAAATATTAACGACTACTTATCTATGGCACGAGTGCGTTAATCACCCATAACCAAGTGTGCCCATCTCCCTTGCTAGACGCAAATGGGTTACCATTAGTTTTCAGAAAATCATACCCTTGTCACGCGCTTAGGGGTAGATAACTTAGTCCGCACACGCACTTGTGAAATTTTCGAGGAACACATTGAAAAAATCTGATCAGAAAACTAAAGAAACACGGCTTCCAAGGCTCAGCACTATCGAACTGAATAAAGAAGCACACAACTTTTCGATCGCACATTTTACGATCTTTAATGCAACTGAGCGAGAAGACCTCCACGGTCACAACTACCAGATAGAATGCAAAGCGACAGCGCCGTTATCAACCACTGGGCTGCTATTCGACTATGCAGTCCTGAAACGCCTGTTGCGCAAAATGTGCGATGAAATCGATGAACAGGTGGTGTTACCGTCACTTTCGCCTTATCTCGAAATTGAACAAGGTAACGACTATACCTACGCCATATTCAATGGCGAACGCATACCATTTTTGGCTAGAGATCTAACTATTCTCCCAATTGCGAATAGTACAGTCGAGGAACTTTCTCATTACTTTTTAGGTCGAGTGCTGAATCATCCTGAACTTGCAGACGCTGGCATTGTTGAACTCACAGTTAAAGTTCTTTCAAGTCCCGGACAGGGTGCATCTGCCCATTGGAGTAAAAGTTGAAAACACTCATAATTACAGGGGCGAGTAAAGGTATTGGATTTCAGGTCGCTTGTCTGGCTATAAAAAACAAATACCGGGTCATTAACTTATCACGCACAGACGCCCCACACCCGGATGTCGAGAACTACAACATTGATCTAGCTAATCCCGATGCAGCTGCAAAGCTATCGACTATCGCCGAAAAACATAAACTGGAAGGCGAAATAACGCTCATACACAATGCAGCCGAACTAAAAAGCAACTCAGCCTGTGCCACCGAAACTTCGGACTTTCGGCATACGCTAGAGCTCAACGTCGTAGCCCCGCATATTCTTAATCAAATCCTAATGCCAAAAATGAGCCCTGGATCGAGCGTCGTCTATATTGGCTCAACGCTATCGGAGAAGGCCGTCGCGAACACGTACAGCTATGTCGTCAGTAAACATGCAATTGTCGGTATGATGCGATCAACCTGTCAGGATCTTGCCAATACGGGGATTCATACTGCTTGTATTTGTCCTGGCTTTACGGACACAGAAATGCTTCGCTCACATGTTGGTGAAAACACAGAGGTCATCAATAGTCTTTCAGAATTAAGTACCTTTGGCCGCCTAGTGACTCCAGAAGAAATCGCAGCAACAATAATGTTTGCGGCAGAAAATCCCGTTATTAACGGCGCTGTAATCCATGCAAATCTTGGCCAAATTGAGCGCTAACCCTTCATTCAACATTTAAGCGAAGTGAACATAAGATCATAGGACCAAATCGCAAATGACATCCAATCAAATAACAAACAAGGTAGAAATAGTGCCAAGAATTATTTCCGCCGAATTACACGAGAAGCGAGAAAAGGTATTCCTGGTGCTTGCTGGCACATTTCTTAGCGCAATGACGATGCTGAATTTAATTGGTATTACTCGTTTTATAGAAATTGGGCCCTTAGCGGTTGCCGTTGGCGTTCTGCCCTACCCTATTACATTTTTATGTACTGATTTGGTGAGTGAATTGTACGGACGCGCCCGGGCCAATTTTTTAGTGACCGTTGGCCTCGGCCTAAATGTGTTTATTGTTGGCACCATGTGGGTCGGCAACATGATGCCCTCGGTTAGCCCAGACCTGCAGCCCCCCTGGCAACTGATCCCGTTAGCTGGCAGCGTCAGTTTACCCAACGGAGATACTGTCAGCGGATCGGTAGAAATGTTTTCATTACTCTACGCAACGACAACGGGCGCTGTTACAGCCTCGATGGTCGCGTACATCGCCGCACAATACTGTGATGTTTATGTATTTCATTTCTTGAAAAAACTGACCAATGGCAAACATTTATGGTTACGCAATAATGGCAGCACTCTGACGAGCCAGGGTGTTGACTCATTTATGGTGGTTGCAGTTACCTTTGGCGCACAGTTTATTGCCGGTGCAATGTCTGCAGGCACCATGTTCCTCTTGATGGGTAGCAATTATGTATTCAAATTACTTGTCGCACTTGCTGACACCCTGCCGTTTTACCTCGGCGTACACCATCTTAAGAAATATCTTGAGCTGACAGACGAAGAACTGCTAGCGCATGCTGAATAATAGAAGTACCCGCCGATGACATCTGTGGATTCTATTCTTTCGTTTTGGATTGGTACCGCAGCTGACGACCCAGTCGTCGCGGGTTCAAAAACTAAATTATGGTTTATGAGTTCTCCAGCAGCTGATCACGACCTTCAGTTACGGTTTAGCAACTTGTTATCAGAAGCAGAACAAGGATTACTCGAAAACTGGCAACAGTGCCCTTTGGGTGGACTTGCTCTTGTTATACTTTTGGATCAATTTTCCAGAAATATTTACAGGGGAAGCGCATCAGCCTTCGCCAACGATGATGCCGCACTCAAAATTGCGAAAAATATTGTGACGAGCGGGCAACACCTAAGCTTAAAACCTATCGAAAGAGTATTCCTTCATATGCCATTCGAACACTCCGAGTCACTTGAAATACAGAATCAATCAGTGTCTTTGTTCAAAACTCTCACAACAGAAGCGACGGAGGAGTGGCGTCCCCAACTAAAAGCATTCACGGATCACGCAATAGAACATCGTGAGATTATTTCAAAATTTGGCCGTTTCCCTCATAGAAACAAAATTTTGGGCCGCAGCAACACTGCCGGAGAGAACCTCTATTTACAGAGTGCAAAAACCTTTGGGCAATAATTTTTCTCCTGCCGAATAATGATACGTAAAATCTAAAACAAAGGAAGATACCATGAGCTACGAACAAATTATTTATGAGGTCGAAGACCAAATCCTCACAATTACGCTTAACCGACCAGAGAAATTAAACGCGTTCACCTCAACGATGATGGAAGAAATGATTGACGCGTTAGATCGCGCCGATGCAGATGACGATGTTAAGGCGATAATTGTTACGGGTTCCGGACGCGGATTCTGCGCTGGCGCAGACCTTTCCAGTGGCGCCGATACATTTGATGCTGATACGGGTTCAAAAAAGGCAGCGGTGAAAGTAAAAAAATCAATCGCAGATGGTGGGGGATTATTAACGCTACGCATTTTTGATTGCCTAAAGCCTATTATTTCAGCCTGCAATGGCCCAGCAGTTGGCATCGGCGCAACCATGCAATGCGCAATGGATATTCGCTTAGCTTCTACCGCTGCAAGATATGGTTTCGTTTTTTCGAAACGAGGTATCGTACCCGAAGCTTGCTCTAGCTGGTTTTTACCGCGACTTGTGGGTATCAGCCAGGCCCTAGAGTGGGCTTACTCCGGCCGCGTTTTTAATGCTCCTGAAGCGTTAGAAAAAGGACTGGTACGAAGCATTCACGAACCAGAAGATTTGCTTCCCGCAGCAAGAAAACTGGCAAAAGAATTCGCTGATCAAACTTCATCCCTATCTATTGCGTTGATTCGTAACATGATGTGGAAGATGCTTGGGGCAGATCACCCAGTTGTTGCACACAACATCGATTCGCGTGGCGTAAATGCAATGGGTAAATCGCCCGACGCAAAAGAGGGCGTGATTTCGTTTCTTGAAAAACGTCCCGCTGAGTTTCCAGGCAAAGTCAGTTCAGATATGCCAGACTTTTTCCCCTGGTGGGAACACAGAGAATTCGAATAACCCTACGGCCGCTATCAGAGTACCTCCTATTCCCGAGAGTACTGCTTATTCTCGAGAATACATAGGAATAGTATTCAGCCTAGGGGTTACCAACTTGTAACCTCTGGGCACTATTTGTGGATTATCACAGAAGAGGAAATTTGCCTCGGACATCGTTGTGGTTTTAATCGAATGGTGTCGAGAAAGGTACATCAACAACCTATAAATACTGTCACTCGAAACACAAAGACCAATAGCCTCCGCCCTGGGTACCAATTGAGTCACCCGCTCCATATCACTAATTACATTGTGATCCCTCTCAATCACGCCAATATCGCGCCAAGACACAATCACGGTTAATAGTATTAAAGCGACCGTCACTACTGGAATACCTCCCTTCAACAGCGGCCTCACGCGAAGCAATAATTGGTCAAGCCAGGGGCGTAATAAGCTGGCAAGAAAAAGCGAGTAGAAAGGTAGCGAGGGAACGATGTACTGCGAAAGGTGCCGAGGACTTACAAGTAGAGGGATGGAAGCAGAAAGTGCTATCAACAACCATAAAATACTCTCACGATTAAACCGAGAAAAGTGCAAATGATCAGGCTTTTCGCTCTGTTTAGCACGATAGTTGGTTTTCAGACGCCAAATTACCAAACCAAATACTAGTAGTCCCGGTCCAATCAAATTTTGCAATAACCGTTCCAGCACATAGGAACGGCCATGTACCTGCGGGCGCACCCCATCCAAAGTACCAACAAGTTGAAAATTCACATAAAGTAGTATGGATTCCCTCGCGGCCTCATCCAAGAATAGTAGCGCAAAGCTTAGACAAATGACCGTAAGATATATGAGCAAAGACACAAAGGCTCGATTTAGCGAACCGCCAATCGTAAGCAAGACAATCGGCAAGACAGCCAGAGGAAACAAACCTACGGGGCCTTTTACCAACAGCGCCGCGACTGTGAAAAAACCGGCTATAAAACACGAAAGAAAATACGGGTTTTTGTCTTGAATTCTTAGCAGAGAATAAACTGCTGCCAAAGTGAATACGGTCAACGTATTCTCGAGGTAATTATTAGTAAATGATTGGGCAATTATTGGCATCGAGAAAAATAACAGCAACAAAAACCAACGACCATCCGCAGTCTGTCTGCCCGCGAGCCTTGCACCCAGTTGCCAGCATCCGCACATGAGACCAACAACCGCCAACAAACAGATAATTTGATAGACATTCTCTACGTAATACTCGTCTCCAAACAATGAGAACAACAAGCTTTGTAAGCCAAACGCTAATGGCGGATGGTGGTGGAAAGATGGTTCGTTAAACATCGAGTAGGGAAACCAGAAGCTACCTATGCCCTCAGCAAGATGAGCCGAGACGCTAGCATAGATTAAACCATCCGGTTCCATGCTCATTCCCACCCATCCCTTATGCACGATCAAAAAAAACAGGAATAAAATGCCAGCAAGAAGTGTTCGTTCTAAAAACAAATTTGAATATTTAGCGGGAAAAACCATTGGTCACATACAACCACTAAATACAGCGACCACCATCAACCTCAAGCGCAACACCTGTAATCATTGAAGCGTCATCACTGGAAAGATGGAGCGTTGCGCCGGCAATATCTTCGGGCGTTGAGAATCTTCCCAATGGGATTGATGCCAAGAATTTCTCTCTCATTTCGGGTGTATCACCTCCCATAAATGAGGCCAGCAATGGCGTTTCTCCAGCTACTGGACAAACAGCATTCGCTCTGATGCCAAATGGCGCTAGCTCAATTGCCATCGATTTTGTCGCTGTTATCATCCATCCTTTCGAGGCGTTGTACCAGGCTAAGTTAGGTCTTGGACTTAGGGCTGCAGTTGAGGCGATATTGACAATTGCGCCGCGGCCTCCCCGCTTCATCCAGGGCACACAGTATTTGCTAGTGTAATAAACACTTTTAGCATTTACGGAAAAAACTTTGTCAAAGTCCTGTTCGGAAACTTCTTCGAGCAATGCGGGAAGATGAGTTGTTCCTGCATTATTTACCAAGACATCGAGAGACTGCCACCGAGAACTTAGACGCTTGAATAGTTCTGCGACACTCGCACCATCAGTCAGATCTGCGAACTCGAAATGAACATGGTCTGATCCAAGAGCCTCAATGAGTTCATTGGCTGCCGTTTCATTTAGATCGACTATGGCAACTTTAGCCCCCTCTGCAACAAATCTGGTGACTATCCCAGCCCCAAAACCAGAAGCTCCGCCCGTAACAATTGCATTTTTACCTGCGAGCTTCACTGGCTAGGTTCTCCTGAAAGTAGTTCATAAGTTGCAATCGCCATTACCTTGGCTGATTCAACCATGTCAGTAATACCAACATACTCGTTAGCTTGATGAGCCAGATCAAGAATACCTGGACCATAGGCGATACAATCATTTAACTTGCCGATTCGATCGATATGCTTTTGATCATATGTGCCCGGTGAAACAACATATTCTGGTTCGCGGCCAAACACTCTGTTGATACCGTGTGAAACCGACTGAACTACCGCCGCATTTTGGTCTGTCATCGAGGGCACTACCTCGAATAGGTCCTTTAGCTGGTAAGAAAAATTCGCTCTGGACTCAGTTAATTCTTCCAAAATACTTTTCACCTCAAGCTTAACCTCTGACAGTTCCTCCTCTATCAGAAACCTTCGATCCAGTACCAATCGACAGGAATCAGCCACCATAGGTGCAGGTAGCCCAGCGAAACCTTCGCCTAACCCACCATGGATAGAGTTGAAATTTATTGTTGATTGTTTCGCGCCATCTGGAACGACTGGCATTGCAGTCACTTTTTGCTGTAACGATGGCAACAATTTCTGCTCGAATTCTTCAAGCACTGCGGCCATGTGTCTAATCGCACTATCACCGAGAAACGGCATCGAACCGTGGGCGACTGTGCCAAAAGTTTCAAGTTCAGACCACCAAACACCTCGATGTCCAAGACAAATTCTATCTTTATTCAGGGGTTCAGGAATAATCACATGGTCGATCCGTGGAACGGCCATCCAACCCTTCTCAGCTAAATATGCGACGCCACCGTATCCACCTGTTTCTTCATCTGCGGTGCCAGAAATTTCAATAGCACCCGCAAAATCTGGCTTCCATTCAAGCAGTGCCTCAACTGCGATAATTGATGCTGCCAAACCACCTTTCATATCACAAGTGCCGCGGCCAAATATTTTCCCGTCTTTCACCGCAGCTGAAAAAGGATCATCGTCCCAACCGTTGCCCGGGGGAACAACATCGATATGCGAATTGAAGTGCACACAAGGACCAGGGCGGCTTCCTTCTCTTCGAGCGATGATATTTAGTCTTGGATATTGCTCAGTATCACCTGGTGTGCCTTCTGCCCGAATGATATTAATTTCAAATTTGCTGGCCTCGAGTCTCTTCCGTAAAAGTTCAATGCAGTCCCCGTAGTAATCTCCGGGTGGATTAACCGTTGGTATTTGCACCAGCGCCTGAGTCAGCAGAATAAGTTCTTCTTCTTTACTTTCAATCAATTCCAATAGTTTATCGATTGATGGTTTATTTGCGTTCACCTTTTCTCCCTTACATCGTTTTATAACCGACAGCTAGAAACCAACAGTTGAAAAATCACCAACTTTCTCGAAAGAATCGCTATTGAAACTTAGCGCCAACTCGAGCCCATACATTTAGTGCCCGCTTGATAAGCAACAATTCGAAAGTTGCTGTCACCATATCCAAAAACCCAATTTTAGAGCCCTTTATATCATTCCACTGCTGAAGCGGTACCTCAATAAAGTCTTGTTCACTGTATCCTGCATTTGGGTCGTTTAACAATCGCCCTATAAGCTCAACATCGAACGCCCAACGCGAAAGAAATGGTTCAGATAAAGCCCTGACTAAATTTTCGCTAACCCGAAATACCTTTGCTCCACATTGAGTGTCATAAACATTTATCTTTAGCACAGCGGAGGCAGCCGTTGCGAATAAACGCCCACCGTAATGACGGAATGAAGACCGGTCAATTCGCGCGCCTAAATGTAGCCAGCGTGACCCCAGGCAAACACTAACATCCCGTAAATCAAGCTGCCGAAACAAAACCAACATATCACAGGGTGGTGTTGCAAAATCAGCATCTAAGTAGCCGATAACCTCGGCGCCCAAAGTCAGCGCGTGATTCATACCCCTTCGTACAGCTTCTGCTTTGCCAACGTTATGTTGCAAAACAAGGACCTCGACGTCTGAATTAACCTGCTGAATCTTAAAAATTAATTCTCGAGTACCATCATCAGAACCATCGTCCACAAGCACGATGCCGAGATTTTGCTCTGCCAGAAGCTCTAGCAAAGCAGCATTATTCAATCGAGCAGCTTCATTGAAGCAAGGTATCACCACCCACCGAGTGTGCATGCTCAATCTAAAAAGCCACCTGAAGCCGGAGCCGGTCTCGCTCTCTGGTTATATAACATGCTTCGTAAGGTTGCCAGTTCGTCTTTAGACATTTTGGAATAGTCATTAGCAAATTCAGTCCCCACTGCCATTCCTTTTTGAACAGCGGGACGTTCACTCACTTCATCGAACCAACGCTTAAAATACTTAAACTCGGTGATGTCCTGTCCCTGCCCTTCCCAATTGATAGTCCATGGGTAACAAATCATATCCGCAATCGAATATTCATCCCCACAGATATATTGTTGGTTATACAACCGATTATTCAATACACCATAAAAGCGGTTAACCTCATCGGTGAATCTTCTGATCGCGTATGATTGATCACCTTGCTCTTCACCTAAACGTCTAAAATGCCCACACTCTCCAGTCTTTGGTCCCTGATTTGCCATTTGCCAAATGACCCATTGCGTGACTTCAAATCGGCCCCGAATATCAGATGGCATGAACTGCCCTGTTTTTTCGGCGATATAGAGCATAATAGCACCAGATTCAAAAACGGATATCGCCTCGCCTCCATCTTCAGGATCATGGTCAACCAGAGCGGGCATACGGTTATTTGGGCAAATGTTGAGAAATTCATCAGCAAATTGATCTCCCTTACCAATATTGCATTGGATGAGGTTATACGGCACACCGCATTCCTCAAGCTGAATGGTTACCTTTTTTCCGTTCGGTGTCGGCCAGTAATGTAGATCTAGCATTTGAGTTCTCCTATTGCTGCTAGTAAACAGATAAATATCAACTGATGTAAATCGATAGTTTGCCATCCTTAACGCCCGAGTGAAATGCAGCCAGACGAAAGAACAACCGCCATCTTGATAACCCAACTCAGACCGTAGAACAAATTCTTTCAGACGAGCAAATCATTCTTTAGTCAAATTGACTACCGCGTGGTCATAAGAACCAACACCGAAAGAACGAGGTTAAGATAAGTCATGTTTATCAGAGAGTTACGGACATGGCACGGAATTTGTATGTTAACAACTATCAAACCGCGAAATTTGCCACTTAGGATTACAAATGGACTTATTATTTCACATACTTATTCTCGGAGGCGTCATATTCCTCCTTGCAGAGTTGTTGCCCGGACTCCGTGTCGAGGGATACGGTACCGCAATTATTGTTGCTATCGTATACAGCTTGATCAACGTGACCCTCGGAACAGTACTTAAATTTCTAAGTATTCCATTCGTTTTAATCACCGTTGGGTTCTTTCTGATCATCATCAATGCGTTCCTCTTATACCTAACAGACGCAATTTTGGACGATTTCGAGATTGAGGACATGGGAACAACTTTTATTGCCGCGATTATCATCACCCTATCTGACACACTTTTATCTTGGATGTTCTAATGAAAAACTTATTATCACCAACTCATGGATCGCTGTTTAGATTAAGGGCCAAACGAAACAACCTGTTCGCTTGTGGCGGCAGGCGCAAGCCTGATACTCGCTTAGAATCCGATAACTTGCAAACAGCCAAGCCACAGTTGAATGAATTACCCCAGAATAACCGGGGAAGACTAACACCAGTGGCAGACCTTGATAGCACTAATACGGAGAACACTATAGCGCTAGTAAGCTGGCAGCAGATTTCAGTCTCGTTAGTCAACTAACGACCATTACCCAGCCAACATAATATCTCGCAAGCTTATTCCGTCTCGTGATTGAGTTAACACCTCAAAAGTTCGATCCGCCGACTCAGCTTTGCCGAATAACCAGCCTTGAATCTCTTCACAGCCAAGTTTTCTTAGGTATTCAAGCTGCGGATCAGTTTCAACGCCTTCCGCGATCAGATTCAATTTCAGACCTTGAGCCATAGCAACAATAGCATTAACGATACTTGTACCACCTTCGTTTATCTCGATGGTACTCACAAATGACTTATCTATCTTCAGCGTATTGATAGGAAACTGTTGCAGATAGCTTAGAGAGGAATAACCGGTACCAAAATCATCAACTGCTACTTTAATACCCAGCTCGGCCAACTCTCTAAGTTTCAAAATCACCTGCGACATATCTGTCATGATGATATTTTCCGTGATTTCAACTTCGAGGCAATTTCCCGGAACTTCATATCGCGCCATGGTATCGACTATTCGCTCTATGAAATCATCTTGATCTACCTGCGGCGCAGAAAAATTTATTGAAACTCTGACATTCTCCAAGCCCGATTCTCGCCAACGTTGTATATCAGCACATGCTGTTTCCAAGACAAAGTTACCAACTTCAAGAATCAGACCTGTTTCTTCCGCTACGGGTATGAAGTCGCTAGGGTAGACCAATCCATTCTGGGGATGCTCCCATCTAATCAACGCTTCAAAGCCGACGATTTTTTCTGTTATTGCATTTACCTGTGGCTGGTAACAGACTCTAAGATCGCCATTTGCAAGCGCTCCACGGAGTTCACGTTCGATGGTAAGCCTGGCATTTGATAGCTCATTCATATCTGCATTGTAAAATTCAAAGCCATTTTTACCGCTATCTTTAACGCAATACATGGCTAGGTCAGCACTACGAATCAAGGCATCAGCATTTTCACCAGCCTCTGGAAACACTGCAATCCCAATGCTTGCGCTCACAAACAACTCGTGCTTGTCAATAACAAAGGGCTCTCTAAATTCACTTAGAATCTTTTTCGCTATCGTCTCAGCATCTTTATGACGCTGGAGCTGAGGCAATATCAAAGCAAACTCATCGCCACCAAACCGTGCCAAAGTATCTCCTTTTCTAAGACACTTTTCCAAGCGCTTACTAACGGATTGTAGTAGTCGGTCACCCATTGCATGACCAAGTGTATCGTTTACCCATTTAAAACGATCAAGATCCAAGAACATCACTGCCAAATTCTGCCGATTTCTGTTCGCCTGCGTAATTGCGATTCCAAGCCGGTCTTCCATCAACGCCCTGTTGGGCAGTTTCGTCAACAAATCATGATAAGCCTGAAACCTTATCATCTCCTGAGCACGTTTTTTCTCAGTCACGTCTCGAGCAACGCCGTAAGTTCCCTGAAAAACATCATTAGTTAATTCATGGTGATTTAAGGTCACAGACATTGAACTCGTGTCGAAGAACTTAGCACCATGCTCACCCAGGCTCTTCAACTGGATCTCAACGTTGCTCGACTTACGATCATCCGATCGGCGTTCTGTAAATACGTATTTAGCATCGTCGGCACTCGCACCAAAAACGATTTCTGAATAGTGATGACCAATCAACTCGCTCTTGTTGTAGCCGAGGGTTTGATAAATTGCATCATTCAAGAATGTAAAACGTCCCTCGCTATCGAGCATAAATACAATGTCCGGCGAATGATCAACGATAAAACGATGCAGGTATTCTGATTCTTTCAGCTTGCTGCCTATCAGGTTATGATCGTGCTCCAACTCCTTTTTATAGGCTGCATTTTTCATTGTGTTGAGTAATTCATCAGGCGCATATGGTTTACGCAAAAAGTCGTAAGCTCCCTGTTTCAACGCTTGGCGGGCGGAACCAAAACTGGCTTCGCCACTAACAACAATGATTTTACTATCGAGCTGTTGTGCAATCACAAATTCGATGACATCGAACCCACTTAAGCCCGGTAAATTAAGATCGAGAAGTAAAACATCAAAACTCATACTCCCCATTAACTCTATTGCTTGCTCGCCGCTTCCTGCGGTTTCAACCTCGTATCCATACATTGAAATCATTTCCTGGAGACTTTCTCTCTGCGCTTTTTCGTCTTCTACGATTAAGACACTTCGTCCTGCTCCAACTTTAGATCTCTCTGTACCCATTTAGCTCTCCAATATTGACCGCAATTATTTTTATAATTTTATTTCACGAACAAGCACTATTTTCACATACGCGAGTCCACCTCTATTTGTCTATCTAGGGATTAGCAACTGGAATATCGTACCGGGCTCACCTTCACTCTCGGTCCGACTCTTACAACTTACCATGCCCTTCATATCTTCCATCAATCTCTTAACAATGTTTAAACCCAAACCAGAATGGCCTCCTGACTTACTGCTATTGTCAGGTTGAAATAGCCTATCGCGAACCTTCTCGCTAATACCAGGTCCATTATCCGACAATACTATTTCAACATAGGAGATCCCACCAAAATTGACATTCGCATGGGTTTCAATTGTGATAAGTTGGTGGCTTTGTCCTTCCATTGCTTCAACAGCATTTTTGACCAGATTTACGATCACCTGTTTAAAGCTGTCAGATGACATCGAAACCATCGGCATTGCTGAATCTAAACTTTTTCTGATCTCAATTTTTTCATGCCCGCCTTTGAACACTTCCAACAACCTAGTTAGTATTTGGTTAACGTTAACTTCTTCGTTCAGAAAATCCTCTTTTCGGCCAATTTCAGAGTACTTTCTTACTATTTTCGAAATTCGGAGAATCTCCTCTGATATCGTTTTAATATCTGATTGCACAGGCGCATTCTCATCAAGCTTTAGCGAGAGCGTTCGCAGATAATTTTGTACTACAGCGAGAGGATTATTTACCTCATGAGTCACTTCACTAACTCGTCGATTAACATAATCGACTTCGAGTCTCTCGGACTCCTTTATGCTGGTCAGTCTATCCCTGTACCGAGTACTAATTGTATTTACAAAACCCTTGATCAGGCTTGATTGCGACGACAACGATTGCCCAACACCCGGATCATTCAATAAGTCTTTATCACTTATCGTACTGGGTAACCCGCAAACCAAAACCCCAACATCCCAACCAAGTGGAATACAAACAAATCCCCTGCCCCCCAGCCTCTGTGAAATTTGGAGCTCAGATATAGCCGATACTTCAGATTCAGAAACACTCAACACTTGCTCATTTCGATAGGACGCTGCAATGAAGCTTACCTCCGACCTAGTATTTATTTCTATTTCTTCAGGTTCGTTTTGTTGCTGAAGATTTAGATCATAGGCTATTCGCCCAACCAAATTTGTTACGCTTTTAGGCGTTTTCGCATCAGGATTCGGCGCAAAATGGCAAAGGGTTGTAAACCCAAACATAAAACGTGCTGTATCTAAAGCTTCATCGTCCAGTACAGTCTCTGCCACAACTGTTCCAGCTGAGTTTAATCCCGAGGAATAACTTGTTGATCGCTTATTAGAGCTTGAAGAGACCAGCAATTTATCAAACATCCCACTAAGCGCATTGTCCGATATCAGCCTCATTAGCCTTGGGGGTGGCATAGAAGAAGAGTCCGGACTATGCAGATCTAGCTGACTGCTATCTTTAAGCGTGTTTTTTTCTAACAAACGTTCTTGACGATCGAAATTCAAACCCGCTCGACCCACGATGCCGTAAAGCGTTTCCTCTTCTATTATTATGAGCTTATTCAACGCAGCTAAGAGCTGACTATCTATAAGGTCGGGGCCACTGACATAAGGAATAAGACAACGAGCAACAGCGACCAACCGAATGAGTTCAGAAGCATCGACAAGAACCGCAAGTTCTCTGCCCTGATATTTGACCACATCACTAAGCGGGTGAGGCAGCCCCCAGCTTGCCAGCAGGCTCGCTGTAAAATCATCGCTTGACCCGGCTAAACTATCGCCTCCACTTTTCTTCTGTGACGCTCGTAAAAGGTAGGGCAACCCTGTTAGCACAGCACAAACTTTAGCCTGCACTGGATCGACTGTACCCAGCGATAACGCAAGTTCTTGGGCTAACATACCGTGCATATGCGTTTTTGTTCGATTTAGGGCAATGCCTTCTAATTCGCGTGAAGAAATATTTTGTGCGACTCTGTCCGTCGCCAACACCATACCTATCGTGTTTAGTGCCGAGGCTGAAAAGCTGGACGCCCAACCGGAGCGTGGAGTCGCAAAATTTCCATAAAACGAAATTAGAGAGGCGAGAATTGCTGGATCAGATTCAGCGACTGCAAGCAGAGCTGGAACCATAATTTCTTCACTTTGCTGACCAGAGTCACTGCGAAAAAAATCATTAGTAGGAAGGCCAAAACCAATGTTTTGAAGACTTTGATCAGTTACTTGAGAGGCAATTTCTAGAAAGTAACTGAGGGTTTGGTGCATCGCGGTCAATTGACTTCCCGCAGGCTTCGAATCTATGCTCAAACCATGAATTGGCATGGATGGATAGTACCCCAACAGCTCTTAAAAAACAATAACTTAGCGAGATCTTCGTTCGACCCACGAATACACCTAGGGACTCGGTAAATCGACCTAATCGAACTAATTCAACTTGTTTTGTTGATAGCATTGCAGCTACCATTAGGCCCGTTCAAAAAACCACCCGTCGTAGCAATGAAGTCCTTCAAATGCCAGGTTTGCGATCAACTCACTTTTTTTGAAAACTTAAGCTGCATTCGCTGCCAGCATGATCTGGGCTATTTACCTGAAGAACATAATCTCGCAACGCTTGATAGAACCGATGACGGGCTATGGCAACCGGTCGACGGCCATCCGAGAGGGTTAAATTTCAAGAAATGCCAGAACACGCTTGATTGGAATGCCTGCAATTGGCTAGTACCTGCCACCAGCACCGATATCTATTGTCGCTCATGTAGCCTGAACAATACTATTCCCGACCTTTCGGTAGCAGAAAACATACCACTCTGGATCAAACTCGAGCAAGGTAAGCGTCGATTGCTTTATAGCCTACTAAGATTGGGACTACCCGTCGTAAGTAAAGGGAAAGACCCACAGCACGGCCTAGCATTTGATTTCCTCAAGGACCTTGAAGACAACTTTCAAGAAACCCAACAAATTATGACAGGACATTCAGCCGGATTGATCACTCTCAACTTGGCTGAAGCAGATGATGCAGAAAGAGAAAAACGACGACTAAACATGAATGAGGTTTATCGGACCGTTCTCGGCCATTTCCGGCACGAAAGTGGCCACTTCTATTGGCAACACTTAATCGCAGATACGGATAGAATTGATAGCTATCGTCATCTGTTCGGCGATGAACGTGAAAATTATGACCTTGCCATGACCAATCACTATAAGGTTGGCGCGCCGCAGTCTTGGCGCAACGACTTCGTCACAGCCTATGCAAGCTCTCATTCATGGGAAGACTGGGCTGAAACCTGGGCGCATTACTTGAATATTGTAGATTCATTGGAAACTGCAACTGATCACGGCGTGATCATTTCAAACAACCAAGCAGCACAGTCTTTTTCTCCAATCGATAGCTATTGGGCAACATCGTTCGATGAGTTACTTGAGAAATGGCTACCACTGACATACGCGCTAAATAGTATCAATCGGAGCAGCGGCCAGAAAGACCTGTACCCCTTTGTACTCTCACGACCTGCCATCGAGAAGTTGCAATATGTCCACGACGTCATTCGTAGCGCAAAATTTAACTAGTCTTTACGCTAAAAATGAACATCTCAATTGTTACTTCCCGACAACCTATTCATCTTCAATCCAACAGATCTAAAAAGTCTCCGAAATTCACCCAGAAATGGGTATTTACGGACGGGAAATAACTAGCCCTTAACAACAGCAGGTCAAGCACCTTTGCTAATCTGCTCGACAGAAACGAGCATTTTTTTCGGGAGCAACAAAGGACCATATTGATTATAAATCGCCACATCTGCGGCATCCCGCCCATAAGCAATAGCTATTCGGCCTCCCTTCAAATCCTCCTGCGTCGGATCAAACACGTACCATCGACCACCTACATAAGCTTCGAACCAGGCATGAATATCCATCGGTTCCAAACCATGTAAATAACCAACGACTAGCCTCGAAGGAATACAGATACTTCGACACATCGCCATAGAAATTTGTGCCAGATCCCTGCAAACTCCCTCTCGGCGCTGGTTCACTTCAACTGCCGAAACCGGATATGTACTGCTCAGCGGTTTGAAAATTATATTTTCTTTAACCCAAGATACAATTTTGGCAACCTGTTGATAACCCGGTTGCACATCCCTGATCAGGTCAAAGGTCATTTGGCCAAAACGATCAGATTCGCAATATCGACTTGGTAGTAAATATTCGAGAACAGACTCTGGCAATAGCGGAATTTCAACAAACGGTGCTGCTGGCTCTTCATCATATTGATCTGCTGTTTCGACCTCAGATACAGTACTGATACTGAAATCGCCCGTGGGGGCAACAATCCGTTGACATAAATTGCCATACTTATCAGTAATCTCAGAAACAGACACGTTTGGTGTCAAAGTATAAGATTCATTCGCGACCCATTGCTGCGCGCCACTTCGCGGCCGCAGCATAAAAATCAGGGGCGTGGGTGAACTCACTTCAAACTGAAACTCAGATGAGGCTCGAATCCACATCTTAACAGACAACTACAATGTTAATTAGCTCTCTCCTTTGATGAAATCTACCGCTTCACAAAGCGCATCAAGTTTCTCCTTCCATGATTTTCCGCCAGTTCTCAAACTAAGGGTCGAGACACCGACGCTTTTGTAAACTTTGAGTCGTTCGCGAATCATCTCCTTCGTACCAATCAGATTAGTTTTAAGCACCATTTCATCAGGTACTTGCTTGATCGCTTCAGGCTTATTGCCTTCAACCCAAAGTCGTTGAACTTCAACTGCGGCTTCTTCATAACCGGCCCGCTTAAAGGCATCATTGTAGAAGTTTGTTTGAGCCGACCCCATCGCGCCAAGCGTAAATGCCAGCGCTGGCTTTCTTGCTTCAATCATGGCATCAACATCATCGCCCAATTCAAAGCTTGCTCCAATCTGAATATCAATATCGGCCAGCGTGCGACCACTTTTTGCCGCCCCCCTCGCCATTGGCTCAAGAAATATATCCGCATGCTCCGGTATGAATGATGTACCTAGCCAACCGTTTGCAACCTCACCAGTCAATTCGAGGGATTTAGGTCCTAGTGTTGCTAGATACAGCGGTAATTCTGGCCTAGGTGGCTGTGACAAACGAATTGGCTTACCTTCGCCGCCGGGTCTAGGTAAGACATAGTGCTTGCCATCATATTCGATCCGATCACCCTTTAACCCTTTTTTGATAATGGCAATGCATTCTTTAAGTCGCCCCAAAGGCTGAGCAAAGTTTGCACCATGCAACCCTTCTACAACTTGCGGCCCACTAACACCCAAGCCCAACATGAACCTACCGTTCGATACTGTGTCGAGACTTTGAGCGGTCATCGCTATCATTGAGGGTACGCGGGACGAGATTTGCATAATACCCGTGCCCAACTTGATTTTTTCTGTACGAGCGGCGATATATGCTAGTGGCACAATTGCATCCATGCCCCAGGCTTCGGCTGACCAAGCGGAGTCCACGCCCGCTTTCTCAGCTTCGACTGTATATTCAACAAGCCCGTCCCAGTCCTCGCCGTTGTAATAAGCACTGCCGATTGAAATTGAGGTTTTCATGGTGTTCTCCCGAGTAGTTCGCCGTTCTTAAAAAGAGCTGCAATACGTTTAATAATAATTATCGATTTATTCGAATCAGTCTCATGGTGCGTTTTACGAAGCTAAGATGCAATAGTAACTGTTGAGTCTGCAATCAACCATATTGCTGAGTGATGAAATTAAGGCATTGACTCGTCTTAGCGCATCATGACTTAATCTCCTTAGAATATTAACTCCCGTCAAGACATGACATAAAAAATCAGCGTGCAAAGTACAAGATTAGAAACTCATGAGCACGCAAAGGAAAGTAAGCAAAATGAATGTAAGTGACGCTGTAGCGGCCCGGAAATCAGTACGCGCCTTTACCGAACAAAAATTGGATACCAAACTGATATTGTCTCTTCTTGAGAAAGCAGCTCGCGCACCATCAGGAGGCAATCTTCAACCATGGCGAATCTATGTGATTAATGACGAGTCATTCGCCCGATTCCAACAACACCTGGCAACAAAAACTGAAACAGAAGAGCCTGCTTACGACATTTATCCAGCCAGTCTCTCAGAGCCCTATCGTACGTCTCGATTCAAAGTCGGGGAGGACATGTATGCGCTGCTAGGCATATCACGTGAGGATCGAGGCGGCAGAATCCGAAGGCTAATGGAAAACTATAAGTTCTTTGGCGCTCCCGCAGCCATCTTCTGTTTCGTAGATCATCAAATGGGGAAACCACAATGGTCCGACCTCGGTATGTTTTTACAAACTTTCATGCTACTTGCGACTGAAGCAGGACTTGCTACATGTGCCCAAGAGATATGGGCTACCCGGCCAGCAACTGTAGCGGAATTTGTTGGCGCGCCAGAAGAACTCGGAATATTCTGTGGCATGGCCATTGGCTATGAAGACGTTAACGCTCCTGTTAACAAATTAGTATCAGAGCGCGAACCTCAATCAACCTCAGTTACGGTTGTGATGTAAACTCATTAGTACATCACTAGATTACAAATACCAACTTCAAATGCCTACTTTGAATTACAGCTTTGAATCCTGACCAAAACACAAAAACACAAAAACATGAGCCATGTGCGCAAAAGTGCACGTGTACTCTGGAGATTCCATGTCCGAAAATTCGGAACAAACAACACCAACGCCACCTACACATTCACCGACAAAAAACCCTCTGTATACCAAAGGGTACACACGATATGTACTTGGAGTACTGACGACTGTTTATGTTTTCAACTTCGTAGATCGCCAGATTCTAGCAATTCTTGCACAATCGATTAAAACTGATCTCAACCTTTCTGACACCCAAATTGGATTGCTAAGCGGCGTCGCATTCGGTATTTTTTACGCGACATTGGGCATCCCCATTGCACGCCTTGCTGACAAGAAATCAAGGGTGACCATCATTTCAATCTGCCTAGCGATTTGGAGTGCTATGACCGCATTGTCAGGTCAAGCAACCAGTTTTGTTCAGCTACTCATCGCCCGAATCGGCGTTGGTGTTGGCGAGGCAGGTGGCAGTCCACCCTCTCATTCATTAATCGCAGATTACTTTCCAACCGACGCGCGGGCCAGCGCCCTGGGTGTTTATGCCCTTGGCATCCCCATTGGCATTTTATTCGGTAATCTTGCAGGTGGATGGATTGATCAATTTTTTGGCTGGCGAAATGCATTTCTAGTGGTCGGTATTCCAGGCATCGTGCTGGCTATCGTCCTGAAACTAACGGTTAAAGAACCTCCCAGAGGATATTCTGAAGGCCGCAAACCCAGCACAGAACAAATCCCATTTTCGCTTGTGCTAAAAACAATGTGGGGTTACAAATCTTTTCGTCACTTATCCATGGGCGCCGCCACTCAGGCTTTTGTAGGGTATGGCGCTATCGCCTGGATGCCTTCATTTCTAATTCGCACACACGACATGACAACCGGTGAAGTAGGAACGGCGCTAGGGCTAATCATTGGTATTGCTGGCGGTATCGGGACATTCTTCGGCGGTATTATGGCTGACCGATTCGGCGCCAAGGATGTTCGCTACTACATGTGGATACCTGCCTATGGGTTTTTGATTGCCGTGCCTTTCTCCATTGCTGTTTACTTTTTCGATAGCCTATACATCGCCCTTGCGTTGTATGCAGTTCCGGCATTGCTATCAAATCTGTATACAGGTCCTACGTTTGGCATGACACAATCATTGGCGCCGCTCGCAATGCGCGCTGCGGCATCCGCATTACTGCTGTTTATTATCAACATTATTGGACTTGTGCTTGGCCCAACTACAGTGGGCATACTGAGCGACGTATTCCAGAATACAATGGAAATGACGGACGTAGAATCACTGCGAATTGCCTTGATGATTTGTACGACGGTCTATTTTGTTTCGTTTATAAACTATTATTTTGCTGCCAAGCATCTGAAGAAAGATCTACAGACCGCTCGCGAAAGGGCTGACCTGTAGCCCAATCGCCACATCTCAAAAATATTTTTTGGATTTAGTTGCGCGAGATCAATTTTCGCGCAACAAAACCCGATGAAACAAAACCCGGTCAGCGTATACTCATGCGAACACAAGCTAAGGGTTTCTTATGACTAATGATCTGGTTTATACGTCCCTCGAAATAGTCGCCGAAAGTGCAGGCGATATCACACCCTCTGTCTACGAGAAATATTTCGCCAGATGCCCGGGTTCTGAAGCGTTGATGACACACATTGACAACATAGTACGCGGTCGAATGCTCGACGAAGTTTACCGACTGCTAATGTTGGAAGGCTACACAGAAGAGCAAGGCTACCTGAATTTCGAAGTGAAAAACCACAAACTCGCATATAGCGTTCAACCCCATATGTACGAAAACCTTCTTATTGCGCTTAAAGATGTGATCGAGGAGTCATTGGGCCCGCAGTGGAATGACTCATTCGACAACGCGTGGCAATCAAGAATAACTTTGTTGCTGACCGAAATTCAGACTAGACATTAGCATTGGACATAAGACTGGCGCGCGGAGCGCTTTAGGACTCTGTCGCATGCAGTGTATTTGATCGATGCAAAAATCTATATAAAGCGTTCTGAAGCCTCGAAACTTTATTATCAAGATCGATGGTCTCGCCCATATAGCTGGGCGGGTCAGAACAGAGGTTGCGAATACGCAAACTACAATCAAGATTACGACACATCTGGTTACCAATTGTTTTGCGTTCGTCTGAACCTCTGACAATCGTACTAAACATCGCCGTACCACTTGATCTGTGCACGTGATTACACCAAGAGCACATTTCAAATCTAGGCTTAATCACACTTGCCATTGAACGCCTGAGGACCACGCCTCTTACTTCTTCATTAGCCAATGGCACAAGGATATAACCCAGATGACCCGCAGGATGAATCCAGCCAAAATAGTCAAGCACCCCCCAATCGACTCGGGCAAGGTTTGGCACAATCGGTGTTCGTTTTTCATAACCGAATGCGTATTTGATTTGCTCATGGTCAAGCGTTTCCATCGTCAGCATTCTCCATGACGAGTGACTGGGACTTCAATGTACCAACCAATTTTTGTCTTGGCAACCAAGTGCTTTTTCATACTAGAATGATAGTTATAGTAATCAGAACGAGCGAGACAAATGAACATCAATAAACTTTTTGCCTACGTACTATCCACGTTTGGTCTGCGTCTGTTCGTACTCCCTCTTTTTTTGGCAAGTCTTACAGCTCCAGTCTTTGCGCTTGCTGACTCCAAGCATCTGAACCCCGAGCGACTAAGCCCGCTGGGATACACTAAGCACTATACAAAAAGTGGCGATACCTATATTGCGGGCCAACCCACAGGCGCTGCCTTAAAAAAACTGAAGCGCCAGGGTGTTACTGCGGTGATCAATCTGCGAACTGCCCGTGAAATGGCTGATGCAAAGGAAGTACCTTATGACGAAGCAAAGGAAGTTAGAGCGCTTGGATTGGACTATATCCATATTCCTATGAATGGAAAAAAGAGATATTCTGAGAAGTCCCTCGACCAATTTATTCAAGCATACGAGGCACACGGTGGAAAAGTGCTGTTGCACTGTCGAAGTGCGAAAAGAGCAAGCCAACTCTGGACTGCATTTTTGGTAAAACATGAGGGCATGAAGCTGGAAGATGCCAGACTACTGGCAAAGTCAATCAACTTGGGAGATGCGCCCCTAAATGGCCTGTTGGGAGATGTTAAAATGTCACCCGCTTCGGGGCTAAAGATCAAACTAGAGACACTTAAAACTAAAGAAAAAGCGCATCTGTAAACGAAAGGAACCACATGATAAGCAACGTGAAGCCAACGCCAAGGTGCCAGCGAATGATACGCCTAAAATGAACTGTCTGGTCGCCTTCGTAGCCTGACTTCATAATGTTGGACATAAGCACATCGAACATAATTACCACAAACACGATAGGGGCTGTCGCAGGAATTATTGCGCCTATAAACAACTCGTAAACTGTTTCCGGATGCCACATGGGGTCAGCAAAAGGAAGAACAACGATGAAAAGCAGCGCAACGAGATGAAGCATGTTTCTCAGAACACCGAGGGATTTCCAACTTTCTAACATACCGAAGTTTGCTCCTGTTCAAGCACAATTATCAAGAGTGGATTACACCACAGCTGAGGTGGTAAGTGACAGAATTTAGCGCAATCAATCTAATCTAATCTAAACGATATTCTGAGAGTGCTTATTCCCATAGTCCATTCATTACCTCACTGATAGAATGGCGTGATACAACTCTAATTCCAAAAACCCAATAACAAGTATGTGAGTACGAGAATGGAATCAACGCGATTTGCTGCACCTCTAGGCGCGAAGATAGAAGGCATAGATCTTCGGAAGGTAACAGACTCAGAATGGATAGAAATAAACAATAAATTCTTAGCACACCAAGTCTTGGTTTTCCCAAATCAAGATTTGACAGAAAGTGAGCACATTGCCTTTGCTCAACGATGGGGCAAGTTGGTTCGACACCCTTACGCAGGGATGAGAGATTTTCCAGATATTATCGAGTTACGCAATGTTGGAAAGCAGCGAGATATTAATCAACATTGGCACTCTGATATGACTTACAACAAAACACCGCCTAAATTCACCATGCTCTATGCAAAAGAAACACCAAGCATTGGCGGTGACACCGCATTTTCAAATCAGATTCTAGCCTACGACGCACTCTCTGAAGGGCTGAAAAACGTGCTTGCAGATCTAAAAGCGGTACACACAGCTGCAAATCTCGCGACGCAGTACAAACAGAACACAGACGAAGCACCCAATGCTACCCATCCTGTGGTTCGAACCCATGATGAAACGCGACAACAAGCTCTTTTCGTCTGTCGAGCTTTTACTTCCAAATTCGTTGGCTGGAGCACCAGAGAAAGCCAGTCACTGTTAACGTTTCTCTATGAGCATAGTATCCGACCTGAATTTCAGGCCAGGCACCAGTGGCAAAACGGAGATCTTGTCATGTGGGACAACCGTTCAATCCTACACTACGCCGTCCATGATCATACTGATGATGAACCAAGAACGATTCGTCGGCTACAGGTGGAAGGGTCCGTGCCGGTCTGAGGCGCTGGATGAATTTATGGGCAGGAACCACTTGAATTTAGATTTTTACTTAATATGTGACCTGGGCTATGTCGGACCTTGCCATAATTGGCTATGCTCGTTTTATGATCACTTTTCTCAGGGATAGTTTCGCTTCCGATGACTGACAAAATCTTTCAGGTCGTATTCAATGGCGCAATCACGGGCGAATACGACATGCAGACCACTAAAGCGAGGTTTAAAAAAGTCTTCAAACTGACGACCACCCAGCTTGAGAAACTTTTTGCTGGCAGTGATGTGGTTATTAAGAAGAATGTCGATGAGGACATAGCGATACAGCTTGCGATTAAAATAGCGAATGTTGGTTGTGAATCTTATATCGAGCATATGCCCACCGAAGACCCGAACATTGCCGACGAAAATCGAAAAGCTGATGAGCGAAGAGTTCGCTTCAGACGCCCACCTCGCGCTGGCGCTATCGTCCAGGATCGAAGAGTAAATATCAGACGCGGCACAGACATTGAATATGTCGAAGACCTTTTACAAAAGGAAAGCGAATTGCCCATTGAGTTTCGAGCTTATCCTCGCAAGAATTAGCCTACTCTCAAATACCGGACAAAAAAAAGACCGCACCAGCGGTCTTCTTTTACAACCTGCCGTTTCACGCAGGCAAAGTTTTTGTTTAACCAAATACTTCGACTGGCTGGATTTTTCGTCGTCGAAGGCTAGCACCGCCCAAGCAAGCCAAGCCCAGAAGCATGATTGCTAATGAGGTAGGTTCTGGCACTGGGTAGTCATACTGCCCTTCTATCGTGTCGTTACCACAAGTCATATTCCAGTGCAGTCCGTAGAATTCGATGAACTCTAAATCTGTTCCTGTTAGATCCAGCGTAAATACAACGTGTCCAGCACTTGCCACCATGGACGCATCGTTTGCTAAAGCAACAGTATCTGTACTACCTGTATCAACTGCTACTTCCTGTCCATTTCTATAAGTACCAGCGCTCAAAAAATCATCACTTAAATATGCATTATCATTATTTGTCGCTCCATTGAGCTTATAGAGAGTCGCAGCAGTTCCAGTGCCATCCCAACGGTCCGCAAGTGAAACGCCGTAATCCCATTTTGTGCCCGTCACATTGTTGTCATACTCATAGTTAGTGCCGGTTGTATTCGGATTCCAACCGGTTGAGGATAGAAACAAATCACCGAAACCAATGCCATTCCCTTGGCCTTGCGTAGTATTGGTATAACCAGTAAACGAACCCAAACCACCGCTAGTTCCAAAATTAGTTGAAATATCAACTGTCATCACCTTGGTGTTTGCGTCTATATCTACATACATGCTAAACGTATCGAACTGGGCTGCTGCTCCAATAACGTCTGTATATGAATGCCTATCTCCACCCCAGTAGTCATCTGTAATCACCATCGGACTTGCAAATGCCGATGCAGAGAATAAAAACGATGCCGCTGCGACTAATTTTTTCATATCAATTTACCCACTTCCTAGTTCGAATATGTCTTTGTAGTTTATGATTAAACTATAGCAGTTATCATGCCAGAATTTATATACGTCTATGTATCAATAACTTAGAGAAAGAACTACCATAAGCGACTGAACACTAATCGCAATTTGTAAAATTAATCGACAAAAAAAACTCCATGTCGAACTAGCAGTCACTATTGAAATCACAACTCAACTCCCCTGCGTCAATTCTCAGTAGAAACGCGTCCACCTCTTCAAGAAGCTAGTCGTTATTGGTACTCTTACGACTACTTAAACCTACCTAATCGAACAACAACATTTACTGGGCGACCATGTTCTGGCATCACTTATTTGGCATAAAGGAGAAACCCGCTTATATATCACCTGAAGCCGATGCTCAGGAAGACGCCCTTTCAAACCTCGAACATTCTTGGTCTACATTGGATCTCGAACGCCTCTGGAGCATTTACCTCACTGATTTGAATCGCGACCTGAAGCACGCTAAAGATTCAACCTCAAACGACACCTTATTTACAGAAGAGGAGCAAGCACAGAAACGCGCAGAGATATTATGGTTCCTACGAGAAAGTTTCCTGGCACGCATGCTGGACGAACTGGAAATGAGTTGGTGGACCCGACTATTCTCCCCCTCACAACCGGAGCTACTCGACCTAAATTATGTGGGCGAGCGATATGCGGACGCGGGGAAATCTAAAAAATTTGAGAAAGAGCTGAATCTATACCAACGCAAGAAAAGAATAGTCGAGCATTATGAACCTGCTTCACTGTTCGACAACAGTGAACGAGCAACTCGCAGCTTTCCTGAAATGCGAAAAGTTAGAGAAGATTTTCAATCGTTTCAAGAGCAGCAATTTAAACTGTTCAATGACTATATTGACCTTGTGTCTGAGCTTCCATATGACGAGATTGAAGAGCAAATCAGCCAACTAGGCAAAGATTTTGAGTTTCTTGGCCGTTCACGGGAATGGTTTAGGGAATATGAAACAATGATTCAAGAGGTAAATAGTAACGTCCCGGATGTCGATGCAGGTCAAAACGAATCCCTCATCAGGTTATTACAGAACGATTTTCTTGTCGTCATGCAAAGCCGCTTCTCGATTTATTGGCGCCTATACGAATTGAAAAAATTCTGCGAAGAACGTGGCCACAACGATCTCACAGATGAAATTCACTTATTCAACAATCAAATAGCAGAACTGGAAGCGAATGGTCTGCCCGTGCAAGAGAGAGAACAGATCCTTAAAAATTTCGTCAAATCCATAGAGGCAAAGCTGACTCAAAAAGCAGAACCGAAAAAATCCAGTTCCAAGAAAGTTGTGACTGACTTACTGACTCATGACCATCAGGCCCGCCTTAGCGAGTGGGCAGAATTTAAGCGAGAATTTAAGCGAACATCTGACCCGAGAGAGTATCCAGACGCTACTAACAAACTGGATGATGTCGCTGCGTTTAATGCGTTAAGGCCAATCCTGAGACAATGCTCTGAGTGGCAGCATGAATTACGCGTGTTTAGATCTATGGTTAAGGCAAAACGCTCGATGGATCCACGGAGCAAAAATAGTGATTCAGAATCTCGGGAATTGCAGGTATTTTTAAACGCGATAAGCCAAAGAATCGAAGCTGAAATAACGACTGACGTAGCATATCGCTCACTGGAACAGGAGCTGGTGAAGAACAAAGAATTTCTCGTTGATTTGATTATGGCTCGAAAAAAACTTGCACTCGAAAAGCAAATAAGAAGTACAAAGTCAGCTGAGACTATCAATTCAATAAAACAAGAATTTGTCAAGTTGATTTGGCAGAAACGAACACCTGATACCAAAGGGCCGAACATAAGCCCGTTACCTCCCAACAGAAAAAAGGGAAGATTTTAATAACTTCGCGGCAACCAGTTTGTGTCCAGCTGGCGAGAGATGTCCGTCGTTGGGAAAGTACATCCCATCACTAGACGCCTTCAAAGCTTCTCCCAAATCGATAAGCTCCCAATTTTCATTTGCTGCAAGATTCGTCAACGCCGTGGTTAATAAAGATTGATAAGTGCCTGATATTGAACTCGGATCGTTAATCAAACTAGAACCTGGCAAAAGAACCAACGTTGCACCGGAAATATTTTGCGCCAATATAACTTCGTTGAGGAACTCAGCGTACACCAACTTAAAAAGCGCCACTGAAGGCGAAATTTTTTGCTGCAAGATATCAATAGCGCGCTCATCTACCGATGAAAACTGAACCGCAATAAAATCAAGCACCCTTAGACCATAACGAACTTTATTCTGCTCGGGTCCAAGCAAATAGCTTCCCAATGTTTGCCCCTTGAGTTCAGGAGGCTTTTCCATCATAGGTACAGGCATGTTCCTAATAACAAGCCGTTCGATACCAGAACCATCCAACTCGATATCTGCATAGGGCTTGCCATGGCCTGCCTGGATAGGAAATGGTAAAGCCAAATCGATAAGATCGTTCCCCAAATACAGGAAAAAGAGGACATGCACAGGTTGGGTCATTTCGACAGCAGACTTAGACCATAACAAAACCTGGTCCGGAGAATAACCTGGAACGCCGCCATTAAAAAATTCGTAGATGCTTTGCGAACTATTCAATTGCGCAACAAACGTCTCCTGATCATTTACACCCAAACCAAAAGTAAAACTATCACCTAACACAAGTAATGGCTCAGGCCCAGACTTGAACGCTGATCCATTCTGTCTAAGGCCGCGCCTGTCGGTACTATATTCTACGTCGTAGTCGACATGATTATGCATCCCATGCCACCCTCGCGAAAGCTTCCACCCAAGCTGGCTGTGATATTGTATCAAGCCTTCATCCATCCGATCTTGACCGGTTATACGACCGGCATAGACCTGTAGAATTAACTCTCCGATTATCAACGCTGCGGTCAATCCAAACGCCACAGATATCAACCGGAATAACCAGATCTTGTTTTGATTCACTTTTTCTATTTCTCCGATTAACCTGCTGCGTACATCATGTTACCACGCCGCCGCCGTAGCACTGTGCGATCGCGCCTCACCTGTTTGTCGGTAATATTTACACCCGATGTTCATATATCATACAAATCTTCGCTTTTTGGACACTATCGTTCGATCATTTCTCTCCTAATCAACACATTCAATCAATTTTAGCCAGCTTTATGCATAGATCCTCAAATTTCCTTGCTAAAATCGATTGATACTCGCCGACACAAAAGTAGGAGATCGAGCACAGCCCAATACTGTCGAGTCTTCTTACAAAAAAATGACTACGTCACAGCCAATTATTTGTATGTCGTTGTATTTATTGACTTTAATTTAGTGGCACATTTTTTGCATTAATATATGTCAAGACTATATTAAAGCATTACGATGAATGTTTTGGATACATATCCCTGAAAGCCACGTATATAAAGGCTAGGGTTATAAAAAGAAGGTGCCATTTATATGATTAACCACCCAGAATTGTGTTTCTCAAGTTACTCAGAGTGCGTAAAGTGTGCACTAGTCCACTTTCTATTGTTAGATTCTAAGCTAATGTTAAATGAACAGACCTCAATCTATGAGCTGCGGCTACTGCAAAATCATGGATGATGAGGGGATCATATTGAAGGGGAAAATTATTAACAATCGACCTACAGAACAAGGGCACTTTCAAATCGAAGAAAAAATAATGGCAGCCGAAGTTGTCCTCGAAAATGTTTTCCCAAATGCGATCCCGGACAGCGTCGAGTGCTTCCTCTTTAATACTGATCAGTTGACCCTTCAATCTCCGAAGCTGCAATTTGATAGCCTAAAGTACATTTACGAGCAACTTATGGCCGATGCCAGTGCGTCCAAGAGGCATCAGGTATTCCAATATATTTTGAACAATATTGAATCGGCCAATATAGAAGCAGTTGCACTAATACCACTGATTAGATTTGAGACCGATCACACGTTAACCACCCGCGCGGTTCAAGCATATTTGCACAATCGTCGAGTTAGCTTTAATCATCCGCTTGGCGCAACTGAAGATATTGTTGGACTGCTTGATGCTGGCAGAGTTTCAAATCATGGCGCTGTTTTCAGCGCCATGGTCTGTTTCGGGGATAGGAGAATCTGCACCTCTCTGAGACCGTTAAGGGATTCAATTTCACCTCTCGAGGCTAAAGCATTTGCGCTTGCAGCAACATCACAGCTGCACAAATGTACAATTGAATTCTGTTTGACTTGGCTTGTCGATCTCGTCAAGCGAGAGAAATTTAGCGTAGCGATTCAAGTAGCTTCAGCAATCTCTTCCATGGTTATCAACGATCCAACGGCGAAAGTACAGAACCTCCAATATAACTTCGGTCCATTTGGATTTTCAACCGCCAATCAATATACAGCAGTTTCGCTAGACGACGCATTACAAGAATATCAGCCAATCATAGAAACCCTATCAAAAGCTGGAATACCTTCGCTAGACCTGATGATAGAAGTCTTTAAAGATCCGGGTGGAAGCTCGCTTGACCAAGTCGAACGCAGAAAGACATCAACGGTTAGGCGTTTGGTTTCCGATCGGCGAGCCAGCGACCGGCGTATTGTTAGCCTTGTGCCACGTATAGAGCGCAGGGAATCAGGCCGCCGCGAGGGCGCCCGAAGGACACGGAGTCGGCGCTAGCAGCTATAACAAGTCTCTAGTTGCAGGTTCTGTTCTAGGTTCTAGGTCCTAGGTTCTAGGTCCTAGGTCCCAAGCTCTAAAGAGCAAAGACTGCTTGCCAAGACACAGCGATCCTTTTCGTCAAAAACCTACGAGATATCTAAATCTTATAATATAGAAATCTCCCAAGTTTACCAATGCGACTTTTTTGATGTGACAGACACTAACCACCAGGATTTGACGTAAACGAAGACAGCCATCTTGGAGAATGGCTGCATAGAAACGTGACTCTGACTTAAAGTAGGCGCTTAACTTTGCTGTCTAACTAAAATGCATGACTTACGCATACAGCTCTGCTTTAGTCTGGGCCCGAAATTCTTTCGCTCTATTTTCGTGATCTATCCACGAACATATCACCATCTCGATTACAGTTTCAAAACCTTCGCACTTTTTCAAGTACTTAAGAATCGGTAATATTTCGCAAAAGTAGCTTTCAAACGTTTTGGTCTGAAGGACCTTGGTGTTCTTAAAACCGATATAGTTTATTTCTGACAGATCCTCGACTAACCCCTGATCATCATAAAAGACCATTAGCATCAACGCACATCCAAGATTAGAAACTGCAGCCTTGTCCCGTCCGTACTTGAGTTCAATTAACCAGTCTAAGCAAAATTCAACGGAAGAAGAACGCACCTTGTCAATATGGAATCTCGAAAAACTGCGAACGTCATCAGAAGTCAACAAATGTCTAGCAGCACGAGCGACCGCGTTAATTCGTCGGTCACCGACACCAACAAGTCCAGCAAGAACAGCCCCTTTATTAACCGTGTGAACGTTCGCGAGCACACCAATTATCTGATGCACTCCTTCAAATTCATCATCAAAATTACAATTACGATTTGCTAGAAAGTCGCCAACCGCCCTTGAGGACAACTTCATGTGGGACTCGAAAATGATAAAAGGCATTAAACTGGCTGAGGAAGTTACACCTCTGATGACATCGTCTAAAACTTTCAAATAGAGATGCTCACGATCAGCAACTTCAGTCTACGATAAGTAATGCTTATATAGCATTGCTGTACTGCCAGCATCCCAGTTCTCATTAGTAAAATCAAAGCGACTAATTTTATTGTAAAGAGTACTTAATTGAGACTTTCGGCCCTCGCTTTCGAGATAGTGACGGTTGCCAATTTTTGCAATATCGCTATCAACTAGACCGTGAATGGGAAACTGCAACACATCAGGCCTGTGCGCCTCAGCCTTGGATATTGCGTTTAGATTTAACATCGAAGTCAATATGTGCCCCTTATTCCCTTTTAGCTCTATAACATTGGATAAGAGTATAGTCCGAGTGCTTGCGTCAGTAATTTGAACCAATTCACACTTTGAAGAATTCGTAAGATAAAAAGTCAAAAAAAACGACATCCAATCCAAGTACGCAACTAACAAGGTTTCTATTTTTGCGAGACCTCATCGAAATGTTGCCGTATCTCCTCATTGCCTGGTGACAATTCGACAGCTTTCGTCAACAACTCCTTAGCAGTACCTAAGTCGCCGCTTTTGTAGAGAAACCACGCATATGTGTCAATGATTTCGCCATTCTGGGGTGCCAACTCATAACCTCTTTTACCCGCAGCAACAGCCTTTACGAGCTCCTTCTCACCGTATATCCAAGCAAGATTGTTATGCGCTAGCGCAATGTTGTCATTATTCTTCAATAACGATTCGTACCCAAGACGAGCTTGCATCGTATCGCCTGTTTGCAAATAGTGTCCGGCCTTACTCAACTTCGCCAACATACTGGCGGGTGACTTAACTTCCCAGTCGTTCAAAAACCGTATCATTTCCTGATTATTCGGAGGCGTCTGCCGGCTCAAAGCCGCAAAATACTTAATCGCAACCTGATCGGAAGGCGCTCTATCCCAAGCTTGCTTGTAGTGCCCTACAGCCTCGGCCAGACTGCCATTCGCGACAGCAATATCACCTGCTAAAATCGCAAGGATTGGCGCATTAGGAAGAATTTCAATTAATTGGGCATAGACCTTTTCGGCTTCTATTATATTCTCAGCACCCAACTCAACGCCTACAAGAAGCGCCAACAGCTTTGGGCTCTTTGAAGAGGCCGTGAGTCCCTCTAAAATCGTTTGACGACTCTCAGCAAAGCTTCTGCTATTTAGCGCCTGCTCGGCCTTCGCAATATAGAGCGTCTGCAGAAGCTGCGCACCTGCCGTCGGAAGAGGTTTCTCGATATCTCCAATTAACTTAAATGCATCATCGAAATCGCCATTTCGACCGTAAAATTCAACGAGTACCAGTTTGGGCATCACAGCGTTGTTCGATTCTGAAATACGAATTAGCTCTTTGATACCTTGCTCGATATTGTTCTTAAGCTCATAGACGGTGATTAGACCTTTGTACGCGACATCATCTTCAGCATTGAGTTCAATAATCTTTCGATAGCTCGCTTCAGCTTTACCAAAGTCCTGCTCCGATAGCTGAATTCGTGCAATCTGATGTCTTGCCGCCTGTGACTCTCCTAGTGAAAGCACTTTCTCGAACGCGCTCATCGCTTGATCCATGGCTCTTTGGCTTAGATGAAAACGCCCTACCAATAATTGTGTGTCCTGCAAGTTCGGATAACTTGACTCAATACCTTTTATGACCCCTGTTGCTTTGGAAAGCTGATCCACCCGCATCAGTTGCTCAACATAGGCAGCTTGAATTAGTGCGCCTTCAGGCTGGCTTTTAAAAGCCGCCGTGGCTTGCTCGAGGGCTTCATCAAACCTCAGCTGACCGTTGTATAAACGAACTAACACCAACCTGACACGGCCATTTTCTGGGTCTAGCTTGACGGCTTTCTTTAGATACAATTCACCTTGAACCGGTTCGTTTGCACTGACAGAGGCGATCCCGTAAAGCGCGACGAGTTTCGCGTCAGCGCTGTTATCAATGTCCTTACTCAATTGATCCAGCACTTTCTGGGGCTGGTTCAAGTTAAGTTCAGCCAAGGCAAACATCTGCAAGGCAGTTGAAGACGCTGTTTCAGGATCAACAAACTGCTCGAAGTGCTTTACTGCCGCTACATTGTTGCCTTGCAAGAATTCGACGACACCCAACATCGTACCAGCTCTTTCAGACCCAGGAACCTTGGTCTGAATATCACCCAATACTGTTTTAGCGCCCTCGAAGTCACTTTGCTCCAACGCCTCCATTGCTTGCTGAAGCTGTTCATTCACCTCCCTGACCCCCGGCGTAGATTCAGCCAAGATTTGCGAATAGATCAGCGCCTCACTGGTTTTACCCTGCTGAGTCAGAATGTCGCGCAGTGCGGTCAATATCGAAAACCGTATCGGCGTGATAATGTCCGTGTTGGGAGTTGCAGAAATCGCCTCCATAAGCAGATCTTCAGCGTCAATCAACTTACCTTTACGAGATTGCAGTGAGCTTGCAAACAGAAGTGCAGTAGGGTTTTCAGGTTCCAGGACCAATACAGCATCAAGTTTTGCCTCCGCTTCATCAAATTCTCGTTGAGCAGCATCAATTCTAGCGATACTAATCGAGGCATCGACATTTTTGCTATCCCGGGCGAGTACTACTTCAAACTGTGCCTCTGCCTCTTCGAGTCTACCCCGAGCATACTCGAGCTCGCCTTTAAGAAGATCAAATTCTGTTTGCATTGAACTGAGAGCTACTGCATTACCTGTCAATATGTCACTTGCAGAGCGCAATTTTCCAGAGCGAAGGTAGGCTTTCGCCGCGGTGAGATAGAAATCGGAAGAAGTTCCTTCGATGCTTTCTAGCACTATTGTTGCTTGCTTAGGTTGACCAATTTCGATAAAGATTTTGGCCAGAGAGGTATGTCCCCGTGAATCATCTGGCGCAGATTGGATTGCATTGCGCGACTCAATGATCGCTGCTTGAAACTGGCCGCTATTCAGAAAACTCTTGGAATTTGTCAAAAAAGGTTCTATGTCAATTTTTTCTTGTTCTGATTCCCCGCCACATGCCGTAATCAAAACCAGCACAACAGCAAACAGCCCAAATCGCCAGAAGTTGTGTTGACGAATCATCCTAGGTACCCCAGTTTTTTAACGCTGGAAAAAATCTAACAACTAGCCTTCGTATTCCTCCACGAGGAACCAACTGCCAGGCTCTTTCGTGAAAATAGTAAATCATAAATTTGAACACGAACTCAATACTTCCGATGGTCAACGCCGTTTCAACTTCGCCCGTAATAAGATAGGCGATAATCGTCGTGGTTAACGTTGCAAGAACACGCCAGGAAGTCGCTTTCAGCAAGCTTCTAAGGTGACTTTCCTTGTAGGGCTCATCTTTTTTTACATTCATAGCTTGATCCCCTGGCGCTCCCATTAAAGGTATTTCAAGATGCGTTCTACGCAATCTTCAACTGATAGTTCACCCGTTTTCAACTCAATCTCAGCTTGATCAGGCGCCTCGTAAGCACTATCAATACCTGTAAAGTTTGGTAGCTCACCCCTTCTTGCTTTTTTGTATAGTCCTTTAGGATCACGCTCTTCCGCTTGATCCAGCGTGACATTTGTATATATTTCTACAAATTCACCGCTCTCAAACAATCCCTTAGCCATTTCCCGTTCAGAGCGGAAAGGGGAGATAAAGGAGGTAATGACTACCAGCCCAGCATCAACCATCAGCTTGGTGACTTCCGCTACCCGACGAACATTCTCTATACGATCGGCATCTGTAAAACCCAAATCTCGGTTCAAGCCG
Organism: Candidatus Azotimanducaceae bacterium; assembly: GCA_047629195.1. GTDB lineage: Bacteria > Pseudomonadota > Gammaproteobacteria > Pseudomonadales > Azotimanducaceae > UBA4582. The sequence goes on along the minus strand of JBLHWY010000002.1, from coordinate 19,726 downwards.
TGCCGCACATTATCTCCATCAAGGATATACGTATGAATACCCTTAGCATGCAGCGCTTGCTCTAACGCATTCGCAATAGTGGACTTGCCAGAACCGCTTAGACCGGTGAACCACAGCGCGCGCCCTGGATGGCCATTCAGCTTTGCTCGAGTTCTCTTGTCAATTTCTAGTGCTTGTCGGTGTACATTCTGCGCTCTTCGAAGGGCAAAATTGATCATGCCCGCACCGACGGTTGCATGGGAATATCGATCAATCAAGACAAACGCGCCCATCGCTTTGCATGCCTGATAAGCTTCGTAGGGAACATCCTTATCAAGGCTGAGTGTCACTTCACTAATCTCATTGAGCGCCAGAGACTGACTTGAGATGTGTTCAAATGTGTTGATATTGTATTTAAATTTAATGTCACTGATCGTTGCATTGACGCGAGTAGTGCCAAGAATCATCCAATAGTTCCGACCGATGAAACCTTCTTCTTGATCCATCCAAACCAGAGATACTTCAAATTGATCTGAGATTTCACAAGGTTCATTCGCCGCAACAATGACATCACCTCTTGAGATGTCCACTTCACGATCAAGAGTAATTGTGACCGCCTGATCCGCTAAAGCCGTATCAAGCTTATCCTTATAAAGAATAATTTCATCGACATTGGCAAGTTCGCCTGATGGCAGCACTCTCACCGCTTGCCCTTTTTCAATTCGTCCTGCGACAACTGTTCCTGCGTAGCCCCGAAATTCGTGGCTAGGCCTATTAACCCATTGAACTGGAAATCTGAACGGATGGTCTAGTTGGGAACGACCTACTTCAACGGTCTCGAGGAAGCTGAGCAAGGTTGGCCCAGTGTACCAAGTGGTTCGACTGGATCGTTGTATAACGTTATCCCCTTCAAGCGCAGACATGGGGATTGAAGTGATAGATTGAAAATTCAACTCTTTCGAAAATTCTTGATATTCTGCAACGATATCCTCGTAGGTTTTTTGATCAAAGTTTGCGAGGTCCATTTTATTGACCGCGAGCACAACATGCTTAATACCGAGTAACGAGGCTATGAAGGAATGTCTTCTGGTCTGGGTAAGTACCCCTTGAGTTGCGTCGAGCAAAATCACGGCAACGTCTGCAGTAGACGCACCTGTCACCATATTACGTGTGTACTGTTCATGCCCTGGGGTGTCAGCGACAATAAACTTACGGTGGTCGGTGTTAAAAAAACGATAGGCGACATCAATCGTAATTCCCTGCTCGCGCTCTGCCGCCAGCCCATCAACCAGTAGCGCAAAATCTATTTCTCCGCCCTGAGTACCCATCTTCTTCGAGTCGCTTCGAAGCGACGTAATTTGATCTTCAAATATCATTTGTGCTTCATACAGCATCCGCCCGATCAGCGTGCTTTTACCATCATCGACGCTACCACAAGTGATAAATCGCAGGAGATCAAGACCACTTTGCGTCTCAATATACGCGTCTACTTTCTCTTGAATTGAGCTCGCCGCTTGCTGTTGAGAGGCCACCTTTGCCACCGTTTTTGTTAACTTTGAACCAGCCATTAGAAGTATCCCTCTTGTTTTTTCTTCTCCATAGAACCGGACGAATCGGCATCAATTGCCCTGCCCTGACGCTCGCTTGTCCTGCTCTGCAAGAGCTCCAGTACAATGGATGACAGATCGTCTGCATCCGATTCAACCGCTCCCGTTAACGGGTAGCAGCCCAAGGTTCTGAACCGAACCTGCCTGATTTTAATTTTCTCATCGGGATGCAGCTTCATGCGGTCGTCATCGACCATTATCAACATGCCATCTCGCTCTAAAATGGGTCGCTCGGCTGCGTAATACAAAGGTACGATCTCAATATTCTCCCGATAGATGTATTGCCAGATATCCAATTCAGTCCAGTTTGATAACGGGAACACGCGAATACTATCGCCTTTGGTTTTGTAACCGTTGTAAAGGTTCCACAACTCCGGTCTCTGGTTTTTTGGGTCCCATCGATGAGTTTTTGTTCTGAAAGAAAACACGCGCTCCTTAGCCCGACTTTTTTCTTCATCTCGGCGCGCACCACCAAAAGCGACATCAAACTCATACTTGTCTAGCGCTTGCTTTAAGCCCTGGGTCTTCATCACGTCAGTGTGTAATGAACTACCATGGTCAAACGGATTGATGTTCTTTGCGACACCCTCAGGGTTGATATGAACAATTAAATCCATGCCACACTCTGCTACCGCCTTGTCCCTAAAGCTATACATTTCCTGAAATTTCCAACGCGTATCAACGTGCATAAGAGGAAACGGGGGTGGGCTGGGGTAGAAAGCTTTTTTGGCTAAATGCAGCATTACAGAAGAATCTTTACCAACCGAATAGAGCATGACGGGGTTTTCAGCCTGCGCCATCACCTCGCGCATAATGTGCATACTCTCGGCTTCTAATCGGTCTAAATGTGAAAGCCCTGGGCTTGAATCGGTCACGACTTGCTCCTCGTTACTATTGTCTATAGTTCTCAATTTATCGTTCGGTTTCGGTTCTTTTCTTGTTTGTTCTTTTCTTGTTTGTTCTAACTTTTCATTCTCTTCGTTCATCAGTGGATAGTAGGCCACAACGCCAAGTTTAATCCTATTGCCACTGTCACAAAAAATCTCATGAGCTTTTTCAGCTTGCGCTAATTCGCGGAAATATTTCGTTGCCATGCCATGAGACCAAATTAAAGCGTCTCTGCCCCCTGCCAACACGCAAAGCGCATTTTTTAAATCATCAGTCCTAATTGGCACAGGTAAATAAAGCCATCGCCTCCCAGACCTTCCATCGTTTGCGAAAAGTACACACCCGACCAGCGGATGAAAATGCATCTGTACAATTAGGGATAAATCCCTCTTGCGTCTCGCAACCTCTTCCATGCTAGAGACAACTAACATTCGAGGAGATTTACCCCCCTCGTCTAATAGCAATTCCAGCCCCACAATCTCTGGCAGCAAGCCACTTTTTGCCAAGACTCGCTCTGTCGTTCTTAGCGAACGGGATGCGCCAGCACCAGAAATAGTGACATGTACTGCGCGCGTATCCCAAAACCTAAGTTTCGAATCGGAGTCTAGTTGATTTGCAAGGACCTTGCAGGGAAGTTTCATATCGATCAGCGTCATGTCGCAGAATGCATTCTATTGTTTATTACCATTTTATATCAACAATTATTTTATGAATATTTCATTTTTTATCGTTCAACGCATACTGCGTCAAAATTACCAAGAGCGGCACGGGTACGCAAATCCCTTAAAAGCTCGACATGGCAATCGCATCATGGCCGCACATGCACCTGTAGCCAAATACAGCGCATTCAATTGATTAGCCCCTATGTCAGGTGGCGGTATCGGGGACATGACGCTATAGTTCAGTCTAGACAGTTATGATTCCTCGGACATGATAAACATACTCAATATTAGCGCGCTTGTTGGCGCACTACTCTTTTTTGTTGTCGCGATCGAATACTCACTGGTACTTCGAAGAAATGGATACCTGTTCTTCCCGGGTTTTCTGTTTTCAGCTGTCTGGAGCGCCACTTCATGGCAACCTTACACGATGGATTTTCTCCATGCTGCGGTTTGGGGCTGCTGTTTCCTCGTCATATTTGAGCGCAATAGCAAGCAAAGCAACATTGCGCTGACACGACGCCTGTTTTGGATAGTGCCTCTTATGGCAGTAATTGGCGCCGTAATAGCGACTACACAGCAGCAGCCGACCCAACTACAGTTCTATTTTTACCTGATCTGTTGCGTAGGAACACTACTGATCGCGGAACAGCTAATAAGGAATACCCATGGATTAACCAAGGTCACGGGGCTTTCGATAGGCACATTATTCCTGTACAACTTGTACTTGTATTCTTACGCGCTCATCGCAGGCTCCGCGACTATCGAGCTAGTGCAGGCACGCGCACTAGGCCATACCGCACTTGCGATCATAATGCTCCTGGCTCCATTGGTTGTCCTAACCACTGATACACAACGTAAGAAACTAGAATTATCGCGCCCTTCGGCTTTTACAACCTCGAGCCTAATCATGGCAGGAACCATCCTCTTAACGGTTTCTGCACTTGGATACCTGGCCAAATTTTTCGGCGACGAAATCAGCATAGTCGCTCAACCTTTCTTACTTTTTATAGGCATACTCTTCGTCGGCTTTAACCTTGCATCGTCAACGCGCCGAGCGAAGATGCGCGTGTTTGTAGACCGCCATTTCTTTCAAGCAAAATACGACTATTATGATGAATGGCAAAAGTTAAGCGAACGGCTATCCCTAGGTAAAAACAGTGATGACTATGCGGCCATTGCATTACAATCGATCCTGCCAATTTTCAAATCGAAGACCGGCGCCTGCTTTATAAACACCGACGGTTATTCAAGAAATGTCTTTTCGACAGGCATGAACTCGGACCTGCGTCCACTAGATATAACTGAACACAAGCTATTCTTCGAGAAGATGCTCGCCGAGAGATGGATCTACGTGCTGAGCACTGCAGATGCAAGCAAAAATCGTAACAACGAGCTAATTCCTAAAAACCTTTACTCAGAAGATAACGTGCTGTTTATTATACCTTTGACAAGCAAAGAAAAAGTTAACGGATTTATCATCGTCGCTGACGACAACTCTGACTCAGCAAGCATTAAAGAAACCTTTAACTGGGAAGACTTCCATTTATTAAGATTAGTCGGCAAACAAATTTCAAATTTTGTCGGATATCAAATGCTGATGAACGAGAGAATAGTTACTCAACAATTTGACGCATACCACCAATTCACAACCTTTGTTATGCATGACTTGAAGAACCTTATCGCACAACAGGCGCTTGTTGTACAAAATGCTGCTAGATTTATGCACAAACCCGAATTTGTAGAGGATGCTATAGAAACCATCGAACATTCTGTCAAAAAGATGAATCGAATGGTCCTGAAACTTAATGCCAAAAGCGCCATTGATCTGGATAAGCCGCAACTTCAGCGGGTTTTACTGGAAGACGTTATCGAAGCGGCGCTTACTAAATGTAGCTCGAAAGAACCAACGCCGGTGTTCGCCAAGCCCATTGGTGCATTTTTTGTGGCGGCAGATTTCGAAAATCTGATGATGGCTTTTACCCATCTACTTAGCAATGCTCAAGAAGCTTGTGAGACTGATGGGCACATTGAGATTGAGGTGAATCTTGTAGATACCGAGGTTGAATGCAAGATAACCGACAACGGCGAAGGAATGGACCAAGAGTTTATTGACCAAAGATTGTTCAAACCTTTCGATTCAACAAAGAAAACGCTTGGCATGGGCATTGGTGCATACCAATATCAACAGATATTGAGTAAGATCGGTGGTCGAATTTCAGTCACCAGCAAACTAGGAGAAGGAAGTTGTTTCACAGTAGTGCTACCCAAAGCAGAACAAAAAAACCAAGGGAATTGAAAACTGCCACACAATGCTTTTTGTTTGCTGTCATATTAATTTGCTTCAGCGGATGCGCAGCGCCTAAGGCCGCAACTTCGACGATGGATAAAACAAAAATTATCGACCCCACAAATGCGGGATTGCTAGATGAATATAGCATCGGAGTCGGTGATTCACTCAGGATAAGTGTTTGGAGAAACCCAGACCTATCCGCCAACGTTGTGGTACTGCCCAGCGGCGACATTTCTGTACCGCTAGTGGGCGATATTAAAGCAGCGGGTGAAACCACAGAGTCCCTCGCAACCCAAATATCAGAAGGCCTAAACAGTTTCGTTCGACAACCCTCGGTGACGGTTTCTGTCTTGAGTGCAGTCAGCGCGGAGTATCTGCAACGGGTTCGAATTACTGGTGCGGTTAATTCCCCACTCTCCGTTTCCTATCGTCGAGGCCTAACAGTGCTCGACTTCGTGCTTCAGGCCGGCGGTTTAACACCATTCGCCAACGCAAACCATGCGCTGCTCTATCGCCAGGAAGGAGATGAATTAAAAGTCTATGCTGTGAAACTTGACAACATTCTGTCCAAGGGTGACCTCGATACGAACTACACTTTATTGCCGTCAGATATCATCACCGTACCGGAAAAAAGCTTCTAAACAATGAATTCATCCGTCGCAAAATACTTCCGTGAGATTCTGAAACAGGTCAAAATGAAGCTGCACCTGCTCATACTAGGCGGCGCATTAGTGAGTCTCGGCATTTTGATGGCCGGGATGAATTTTGAACCTAAGTACGAAACCTCCGTCACTATATTTGCAGACAATCAGAATGTGATTAAACCCCTGCTAGAAGGGCAAGCTTCTGTGACTGTGCCGAAGAATGAGCGCATCCGCATTGTACAAGAAACCATGTTTGCCCCTCGTCTGCTCGACCAAGTTGTGAAATCGACTTTGAATCAAGGTATCGTTACTGGTTCAGACCAGATGGAGGAGGAGATGACCAAATTACGCAAGCAAGTCTCTCTGGTGGCACCAGCGAGCAACTATATAACGATTTCTTATAGCCACGAACAGCCTTCAACCAGCTTTAAGGTCGTTAACAAAATAACCAGCCTTTTCATTGAAGAAAGCGCACAGAACAAACGGGCAGAGAGCAAAAGCGCTTACACTTTCATCGATGAACAGGTTAAGTCATACAAAAACCAACTCGTTGAAGCAGAGAATAAACTCAAGACCTTCGAAGCCGAAAATGTAGATGGCATAGACTCACAGGTCAATGCTTCTATTGCAAAGTTGCGAACAACTATCGATGAAATTGCGATCGATATAGAAGCTGAAGAAGTACGAATAGCCGCATTAGAAATACAACTGGCTAACGAAACTCGCTACGCCTCAACCAATTACAATGCGCGCGTTTATCGAGATCGGCTCGCAAAACTCGAATCCCAATTAGATACGCTTCGACTCAACTACCGAGACGAACACCCTGACGTCATCGACATGCGGCTACAGATTCAGGACGTAAAAAAAACCATAGTAGAAGTTGAGAATGCGTCCCAAAATCCCGAGGCGGGATCAGGAAACTTAACAGGCGAAAGAAACCTGAACCCAATTTATGAAGTCCTAAGCGGCCAGCTTTCTGAAGCAAAGGTTAATGTACAAACAAAGCGACATCGCCTTGCAGCAAACGAAAACAGACTGCAGGAGCAGTATCAACGTCGAGTTCGAGTAGCCGCCAATCAAGCAGACCTGTCTGAACTTACAAGAGACTACAGCGTTACAAAAAACATCTACGAGGATCTGCTCGAGCGTAAAGAACGCGCCAGAATATCCATGACTTTGGATCTCGCCGGCCAAGGGGTTACCTACAAGATATTGGAACCTGCGGTTTTTCCAGTTCTACCAACGGGCATTAGATTCCTCCACTTTGTCATAGCAGGGCCAATTTTGGGCATTATGATGCCCCTAGCAATCATAATTGCGCTAATATTTTTCGACCACAGAATTAAATTCTCCGATCAGTTGAACGAATTGTTCCCGGGGATAGTACTTGCTGTTCTGCCTGAAGAAACGGTGAAGTTCCAGAATTGGCGAATAATAACTGCCTCTCTGGCAGGCATTTCTATTATCTATGTCGGCGCAGCATTTTCTTTCCGTTACTTGATAACATAAGCGATCTTCGATTGAGCAACAATTCACCCAAAAATGTTGGATCTACCAATTCCCGGCGTCACCTCATTCGAGATATGCAGGCGATCACGAACCTCTCTGATGAGAGTAAGGAAACTCATGGCATTATCTATCCAGGTATGCCAGATAGAGCCATGCTAAACATTTACAGGGATCTTAGAAATAAATTGCTGCGGCTCTCTGATTATGAAAACTTTGTTTGTCTTATTAGTGCGCTAGCGCCAAACGGAGAAACAGCTCGGCTTACAATCAATTTGGCCGCAGTGTTTGCTTTCGATAAATCCAGATCGTCTATCGTCATTGATTGCGATACAAACCCAAACCTGATTGATGATCTAGCTCGCCATGAAGACGGTAACGGGTTGATTGATTTTATCGAAAATGAGCTTGACGATGTCTCAGTGCTAATCCAAGAAAGTGGCATCGAAAGGCTTAGAATCATACCCGCAGGAAACGTTATTGAGACGAGGACAGAATCATTAGAATCCGTTCGAATGCGTGAAATCGTAAGCGAGCTCAAAAGAAGGTATCCCGATAGATATATTTTTATCAACGCTCCCAGCATGAAAACATCTAGCGAAGTTCAAGTGCTCTCAAATGTAAGTGATAGCGTCATTTTTCAACTAGACTCAGGTGCTGTAGATGAATCCCAAGTTGTAGACGCTGTTGAAATGATCGGTGCCGAAAAGGTTGCTGGAATTGTATTTTCGGGTCAATGATACTTCATGGAGTGTAAGACCAAAATCCTCACGACCACCACTGAGTTTAAAAAACTAAAGCGTGAATGGAACGAACTTCTAGCAAAAAGTGAGAGTGATAATTTATTCCTCACTCATGATTGGTTAGAGACATGGCTAGCTACAGTTAATCCTAAAGGTCAGCTTTTCATTATCCTGGTTTATCAAGACACAAAGCTTATTGGGATCGCCCCCTTTTATAAATCAAGAACTATTGTGCTTCGAATTTTGAATTTTCGTGCCCTCCGTATTCTCGGAGACAAAAACAGCTCTTCAGAATATCAGGATGTAATCGTACACCGAAGCTATGCTGATATCGCACTAGAACATTTGGCCAAGGTTCTCAAGCATTCAACATCTGACTGTGATTTCGCCTGGATACCTTATTCAGCAGATTTTAGCGGCGCGTCTAAACGTCTGAACAAAATGTTCAACAAAGCAGGCTTTAATCTGACATCCCGACAGATCGCTTATTATCGAATTGCCTTGCCCGAAAACAACTCAGCATTTGACTCAATGCTCAAATCTAAACAACGCAATAATATTAAACGGTACCGACAATCACTTAAGACCTCTGCTCCACTTCGCCTGCAAAATCTAGCAGACATCATGGTACCTGCAGATGTCATCAGTATATTGCAACGTCTGCACAACCAAAGGTGGGCAGCAAAAAACAAGGAAGGTGTCTTTGAGCGTGATCCGTTATTCAAGGATTTTATGCTGGAATATGCAAGATTGGCCGCTAAAAACCAGCAACTATCCGCCTATTGCCTGTATCGCGGAGAAGAGGCTATCGCGATACGATTTGGCTTCACTTACAAGAAAGTACTTTATGAGATACAGTCGGGATTTGACCCATCATTAAACGGTGCTGGGATTGTCGTCATCGATATGGCGATAAAAGAAGCCATCAAGTGTGGTGCAGAGTTCTATGATTTCCTCGCCTTCGAAGGAGAATATAAGAAAAGATTCGGAGCCACCGAAAAACCTGGATCACGAATTTTTGCTACTAAAAAAAGCCTGATCGGAAAAATTGTTCGTTACCTTGGACTTTGGCCAACCGGAAAGTATCTTACCTTAGACTGACAGAGTGATAGCTGTTATAACCCAGTTTAAGGAAACAAATAGTAGAGAACATTTAGAGAAAGGATGCGAAAGCAAAAAAATGAGCAATACTACTGAAAATAAAGGAGCAGCGTTGTTAAGCTTCGGCATCCTCCTAACAATGCTAATCACTCTAAGCGCTTCTTATGCAGCTACAATCGCTGAGATCAGCATTGAGTGGTCTGGTAACGGCGTCTACAGCCATGGCTTCCTTGCTCTATTGATAGCTATTTATATCGCTTGGCAAGAAAGAAAACTTCTGCAAAACGATCGGTTTATGTTCAGACCTACTGGGCTGCTACTGGTACTGGCTGCAGGGTTACTATGGCTAGCGTCAGCATTGGTTAACGTACAGTTAACCCAAGTATTCAGTTTCTACCTTATTCTTATTGGCGCGTTAGTTTCATTATATGGCTGGAAAATCACCTGGGTCCTCAGACTGCCATTACTTGCCATTTTGCTTGTTCTTCCAATTTGGAATTTTTTACAGGTACCTCTGCAGGAAATTTCTAGCGACGTCACTCATGTCGTTCTGAAATTAGTTGGTATTCCCACTCTCCGAGAGGGCTTCAAATTTTCAGTTCCGGGAGGACAGTTTCTCGTTGAAGAAGCTTGTGCCGGCCTAAGCTTCTTTCTTAGCTCCTGTTTACTCGGTGTTCTCTACGTGAACTTCAATAATGTTGTTGGCATTGGCCGCTATTATTTCTTGGCTTTTGCAATAGCACTCGCTCTGGTCAGTAATTGGTTAAGAATACTCATCGTAATAATAGTCGGCAACTACACTCAAATGAATAGTATTATAGTACAAGACCACTTAACTTTCGGATGGATCTTATACGCGGCTATGTTAATCCCATTTTTTGTCGTCGGACATTACTTCACAAAATCAGGAAGCACTGAAAAAACCACATCAAGAGATTCACAGAACACTGATATCAGCTCTACAAACAGCTCTACTAAGACGAACCCTAAAGTTGTATACATCGGACTGATACTAATTTTGCTCTCCTCGTTCCCTGTTACTCGACTCATCCTCGACCAGCAAAAAGTTAATAGTGGCCAAGCAAAGCTGATTGAATCTTCAATATCAGGGTTAGCCGATGCTTCAATAAGGGGTCGCCAACCAGTCTGGGAAGTTAACTTCAAGGGATCAAATCGTATTGCGATCAATCAACACGCCATCAGAGACCAACAGTTCAGCACACTTGTAGTCGACTACACTAAGCAGTCGCAAGGAAATGAACTCATAAACGTTTCAAATACTCTTTATTCAAAAAAAGTTTGGGGTAAAATTCAGGAAGTCCTTGTTACTGCTAATTCTGCTGACCTGAACACGGAGTATCGGCTACTGAAATTGAAAAACCGCGTAGGAACTATTCGACAGATTGCATATTGGTATCAGATAGGGGCCCGCATAACGGCAGTTCCCAGAGTTGCAAAGTTTTATGAGTTGATTTCGCGATTATCCAATGACCGTAGCGCACATTTGATCGCGATAGCCATCGACACAAAGTTTGAGAAGATTCCATCTTTAAATACCGATGCGCTATTCTCCGAATTGTCAGCAAAACTTCAGCACACAATTGCTTCTGATTCATTAACTTCAAGTTCATTTGCTTCAAGTAAAACAGCTTCTTGGGATGTGCTATGAAGAGTAATCAAAGTTTCTTAAACCCTAGTTATGATCCATACGATCCATGGATGGGACCAAATGGTGTTGCCATTCGAACTGCGTTTTATCGCGGTAAATTGTCAGGGAAAATATTGGCTGCCCTCACAGTGCTAGTCGACTGGCTCTTTCCGATGACACTTCGGCGCGTGCTGGGGATAAAACCACGTAACTATCCGATTAGTGTTGCGCAAGAGATCCTCAGTGCTGATTCATTAGAAGACCCTAGTAAGGCGCTACAAGAATTAATGAGCACTGCTGTCCCTCTTGATAAAGATGTTGGTGCGGCATGGGGATTAGGGTTTCCATGGATGTCCAAAAATGGTCTATATAATGAGAACGTTCCATTCATCACGCATACACCTTATGCAATGGAAGCACTGCGCAAGTTAATGCAATTCGATGAATGTGAACAAGAAGCGAGAGAACATTTTCAGAAGACCTGGGTCTTTCTCGAAAGCCTGTTCATCTTGCATGACGACGATACCGGTCTTGCGCTATCATACGCCCCCTTAGAAGAGCCCAGAATTGTCATTAATGCGAACTCGTATGCTTGCTATGCTTATTGCCTGCATGGCTTAGAAAACAAAGATCATTGCGATCAGGCTAGGAGTCGAGCACGAAGAATTGCGCAATATGTCATAAGCCAACAGCAAGAAGATGGCAGCTGGTTTTATTATGCAGACAGCCTCCCTGGCAACTTTATCGATTGTTTTCACAGTTGTTTTGTTCTGAAGAATCTAATCAAAGCATCAAAACTCGACGATGAAATTCGCGCGATGGTTTCCGACACTATCATCATGGGGAAACGGTATATTGATGATAATTTTTTTGATGAAAATATGGGCCTTGTTAAACGCTTTACGCAGAGAGATATAAAAGACCCCTTCATGTGGGATTTGTATGATCAAGCTGAGTACCTCGGAATTCTGATCGATATGAATGAAGTCAGTAAAGCTAAGGAACTGAGTAAGGTCGTCAAATCCAATTTTTTTCATCAAGGTGTATGGAGCAGCAAATTAGACCTTCTCGGGCGACGATGGGGTAAGAATTTTTCTCGTTGGGGAATCACGCCTTACCTATACTCAGAAGCAAGACTGAACAAACTTATTTAAGGCAACGAGATATGTGCGGTATATTTGGTTCTACTCGATACGTAGATGACAACTTACTCTCCAACGTAATGGCGTTGCTAGATCATCGTGGACCTGATTCAAATGGATTTGAGCGTATTGCGGCCTCAACGCAAAGTCACCCGATCACATTTGTACACACACGCTTAGCCATACAGGACTTGTCTGCTTCAGGTCATCAGCCCATGGCATCGAAAGACCAACGTTGGTGGATTACCTTCAATGGGGAAATTTACAATCACTTCGAGCTTCGAAAAAAACTTTCATCCACTTTCCGTGGAACTTCTGATACCGAAACATTGCTCGAATATATTGCTGCATTTGGGATAGACCAGGCTCTCAATGACATAAATGGCATGTACGCTTTTGCTATATTTGATTCGCTAGAAAATCTGATTTACATTGCCAGAGACCCATTTGGCATCAAGCCCATTTACTTCAGCGCTGCTGGGTCCTCGTTGACTTTTTCCTCAGAACTGAAGCCAGTGTTGGCCAGTCGGCAAGAAAATGAGACCACACTAAATAAGAATGCGCTAGAGTGTTTTCTAAACCTCCGGTACGTGCCTTCACCAGACACGCTAGTCAACGGTGTTAGTAGATTGCAACCAGGTCATTTGGCAACTTTCGACCTTGCTGAAAATAAACTGGATGTACGCCCTTTTGTCAAACCGAGCTTCACCCGGTTTCAAGGCTCCTTCAAAGATGCCGTGCAGGGTTATCGCACTGAACTATCTCAGGCAGTAAAACAGCAATTGATTTCGGATGTCCCCGTCGGCATATTGTTATCGGCCGGCATTGATTCCGCTGTTATCGCCGCATTCGCTAGAGAACATTCCAGCGACATCACCAGTCATACTGTGGGGTTTGGCAGCCAGCACGAAGAGTGCGAGATAGATGGCGCTGCTGAAACAGCCCGTATTCTCGGCATCCGGCATGAAGCGACGACCGTTGACCCCACGAAACTAATTGATTCTCTTGAAGATATTGTACGTTCTGTAGAAGAACCTCTCGGCACAACTTCTATTATGCCAATGTGGTACCTTACAGAGCTCGCAAAAAAGAGTGCGACGGTCGTTCTTTCAGGCCAAGGCAACGATGAGCCATGGGGCGGTTACCGCCGCTACCAAATCGAGCTCGTATTGAAAATGCTACCCATGCTGAAATCAAAGCCTTTTAGTGGCGCTGGGAAATTATCGTCCCTAACACGGAATGACGCCATCAGACGGGGGCTTGCTTGTCTTGGTCAGCCTGACGACAGCGCTCGATTTGCTAAAGCTTACGCACTTTTCACTCCCAAAGAACTTAATTTACTAGGTGTAAGCTCGGGCCCACAAACTGGCTCGATCAATTATTGGCTAGATCTCCTCGCGAATAACGCTGACATTGAACCCGCTGAGCGAATGATGCGCATAGATTCACGCATGAACCTTGCCGATGATCTACTGCTCTACAGCGATAAGGTTTCCATGAACTATGCTTTAGAAGTTAGAGTTCCAATGTTAGACCCTAACGTCGTTCAGTTTGTAGAGAACTTACCCCTACGATATAAAGCTTCGCTACGGAGGACCAAAATTGCACACAGAGAGATGGCTAAAGACTTTCTTCCCCGCGAGATCATTGAACGGCCGAAGCAAGGGTTTCAAGTTCCTTTTGGGCTCTGGTGTAAAACCACATGGAAAGACTACATGGAAGCACATTTACTAGCGCCAAATTTAACGATAAACAGCACATTGGATAGCCAAGGCATCCAAACAATTTGGCAGAGACACCTATCAGGTCAACGGGATTATTCGAGGCAGTTATTCGCCCTCCTAACCCTTAGCTTATGGATGGAAAATTATCTATAGTGCACCTAAATGAGAGGTCACCCAACAAGGCGTCCGCTCAATTACATTCATCTGGAGGCGGCTTGATAAGCCAATTATCCATGTACCTCCCACCACGTAAGATTTTATATTATGAAATTTAAGAACGCTTCGGTTATCGGACTCGGCTACATAGGTTTACCCACAGCAGCAGCATTGGCCACGCAAAAAATATCTGTGCTTGGCATTGACGTCAATGAGGCGGCAGTTGCAACAATAAACCAAGGCAAGATCCATATCGTTGAGCCAGAACTCGATGTTGCTGTGCATGCCGCTGTGACAAGAGGCTACCTGCGAGCTAGTTTGATACCAGAGCCTGCAGACGCCTTTTTGATTGCGGTGCCAACACCATTCAAGGACGACCACGAGCCAGATCTGACTTATATCCAAGAGGCTGCGAAATCAATTGCGCCTGTCTTGAAGAAAGGAGACCTCGTTATTCTAGAGTCGACGTCCCCTGTTGGCACAACCGAGAAACTGTCAATCTGGTTAGAGGCTGAACGACCCGATTTAACCTTTCCCCATAGTTCGGGAGAGTCTTCAGATATACGCGTCGCACATTGCCCCGAACGAGTACTCCCGGGACAAGTAATGTACGAGCTAGTACACAACGATAGGGTTATTGGTGGTATCACTCCCAAATGTACTGAAGCCGCAAAAAACCTATATCAAACTTTTGTCAGGGGTGAGTGTGTCGAAACTGATGCGAAGACCGCCGAAATGTGTAAGCTCACTGAAAACGCGGCCCGTGATGTAAGCATAGCCTTTGCGAACGAACTCTCAGTTGTATGCGATGCCACAGGGATTGATGTTTGGGAGCTTATCCAACTCGCCAATCGCCACCCACGTATTAATATATTGCAGCCCGGCCCGGGCGTTGGAGGACATTGCATTGCGGTTGATCCCTGGTTCATCATCAGTCAATCGCGAGACAAAACACCTCTCATGCAGGCTGCAAGAGCCATCAATGACAACAAGCCAAACTGGGTCATTGAGAAAGTCCAAGCCTCGGTTGAGAATATTCTAGCGAATAACCCGAACAAGACCCCAGAGACTATCACCATTGCCTGTTTTGGACTCGCCTTCAAAGCAGACATTGACGACCTAAGAGAAAGTCCCGCGTTGAGAATAGCCCAAACACTGGCCGAAACGCATCATGGCACAGTGTTAGGTATCGAACCAAATATATCTGAATTACCAGATAACCTCGCCTCTTCGAAACTAAAACTGGAATCGACAGAGCAAGCCTTACTGACCGCAGATGTCTACTTATTACTCGTTGATCATCGGGAATTTAGAAGATTCAATCCCTCCAGTGCCGGAAAAGTGGTCGTAGACACACGCGGTATTTGGATACCATAAAGCAGAAGCTCCTGACACCCTACCAGTAGAATGCAGGTCTGGATTTGAAATATCACTTAATCTTTACGCTCGACTACGAACTCTTTGGTAACGGCTCTGGCTGTATCGATAAGTGTCTCATCGACCCAACCGACCGATGCGCCTCTTTGCTGGAGAAGGTGAATGCGCCGCTGACGTTATTTGTCGAGACACTCGAACTGGCAGAGTTTAGCGGCACAAGATCCACTCCTATTCAGGCTCAATACCCTAGTATTGCCGCTCAATTAACTAAACTGCAGCAAAACGGTCACAAATTGGAGTTGCACCTACACCCGCAATGGATGACGGCACTTCAAAACGGTAATGATTGGAGCTTAGCATTTGACAAATGGCGAATCGGCGACCTCGATACAAATGAAATTGCTGCATGTATCGAGCAAGGCTTAGAGTATCTAGCCCCATTTCTGAACCAAGCGAATGCGAATTCCTCCATCTTTCGAGCGGGGGGCTGGGCAATGCAACCCAGTAAAAAGGTATTACAAGGACTCTCAAAAGCTGGTTTCACTATCGACTCAACTGTAGCACCTGGCGCTTTTAACCCTTCAAAAGGCGATTGGTTCGACTTTAGAAAGACACCCAATCTACCTTACTGGTCAATTTCTGATGATATATGTACCGAAACTTTGACGGGCAAGATGATCGAAGTCCCCATTGCAACGCAACAAATCGGCTTGCGCGCGCATTCTCAAGCGCTGAAAGAACACAAATCTGAAGCGCAATTCCCAGCAAGCTGCTCTGGCAGCTATGCTGGGCCCAATACCGCATTCCAGACTTTTAGAGGAAAGCTGGCCAAAATCGCTAACCTCGGGACGGTCATGCTTGATTTTTCCACATTACCCGCATGGGCTATGATTGAAGTCACAGAGAGATATATGGATCGATTTAAGGACTTTGATGGAACGATTCCGATTGTTGCTATTGGGCATAACAAAAATTTCAGCGCACGCTCCGAAGAAAGCCTTCTCCACTATCTCGATTGGGCATCTAATTACACAGAGATAACATTTTCTAGCTATGACCGATGGCTTAAAACAATATAGAAAACATCGAAGGGCAAACACCATCCCTTTAACAAAATTTCATTTGAACATAAAATACCTGCTAAAAGATGGCATTTCACTATAGACGCTTACAAGACAATAATACCGAACCGTGTACAATGAATATCAAATATTTTTGACTGATATAGCTTAGGGAAAAGGCAGCGATATGACACATAGAGTGAGAACTTCAATGGCAAGGATGCTTGTCATGACCTCAATCGCATTAACTGGGTGCGACAGCGGTGATGCTCCCTTTATTGATCCTTTGCTCAACGAGCCACCACCCGTGATCACAGGCACGGGACTTCTTGGCATTATTTCAGGCGGAATTGTCACTGCACTTGTCCCTTCTGATCGCTCCGTGCTTGCAGAAGATATAACGCAGGCAGATGGCTCATTTTCATTGGAACTTCCACTTACCCAGACCGGTCCCGTTCTAATAGAAATAACCCCAGCAATCGACGGAAGTAGCACATTTCTATGCGATTTCCCGACCGGCTGCCCAGATCCCAACAATACCGGTGCACTGATCACATTTGGTGACAACGTGCCATACATCTCAACTCTATCGGCTGCTACTGCTAATGCTAGAGACATCAATGATGTCAACATCAACCCAATTACAAGTGCCATCGTCGCACGTTCAGTAGAATTAGGAGGTGTCACGGAGGCTAATCTAGCACAGGCCAACAACGAAATGTCCGAGCAGCTTACCATGCTACTAGGTATAGACTTTCCAGTTGACATCAGCACAGTACCAAATATCAATCTTGTGAGCCCTGCAACTACCAGTGCTGACCCTCTCGTTCAAGCCGGAATTCTTCTTGCCTCAGTTAATGCGGGGCTTATTTCGCTCGTCAATACGGACGAAACCCTAGAGGACGTTATTGCCGATCTAGTCAATGGCTTTGCGCCCGATGGGGAACTGGGCCCCGGTGCGAGTTTCAACAGCGGCGAACTAGGTTCGCCGGAAATACTGTTTGCTGCGCAGCAAACAATCGCAGCAACGATCGCGAACCAACCAGCCATTGTCGAAGTACTAGAATTAGCGGTTCCATCGCTGAACCTTGCGAACACCACGATATCTCTCCAGATGATGCGAAACGCGATTGCACCGATTCCACCCATGATTTCAGGATCACCCGAGTCCGTCGCTACCGAGGATGCTGTCTATTCATTCACACCCGCAGTCATCGATGAAGACGATACAAGTTTCTCGTTTAACGTCGCCAATTTACCCACTTGGGCTTCATTTGACGCGACCAATGGCGCTATAAGCGGGATACCTGTTAACGCAGACGTAGGCGTAACAAACCAAACGAGCATTTCAGTTTCAGATGGTTTTTCAATCACGACACTCGGGCCATTTGCTATTACAGTCGAGAATACAAACGATGCCCCCGTCCTAACGGGTTCGCCTGCAACAACAGTTGCAGAAAGTAGCGCTTATCAGTTTGCACCCTCTGCAACCGATGAAGATACCGGCACCACCTTGAGTTTCTCAATTTCACCAGCGACATTACCAGCTTGGTTGTCGTTTAATGCACAAACTGGAGTGTTATCAGGCATTCCGCAGGATGCCGATGTCGGCTCGATCTCTAATATCGTCATAAGTGTAAGCGATGGTGAAGTGACAACTAGCCTCGGGGCATTTTCGCTCACAGTTGCAAATCTCCCTCCATCGATCAGCGGTACGCCTGGTGCCGCAATGGAAGATAGTGCTTTCAGTTTTACACCGAGTTCCGCAGGAGGAAATAATTTTTCCGTCAACAACCTGCCGAGTTGGGCAGCCTTTGATTCAGCCACAGGGACCATAGCCGGTATCCCAACTAATTCTGATGTGAATATTTATACTGGCATCGAAATCAGTCTCAGCGATCTCAACGAAACCGTTGTCCTTAGTGGATTGACTATTGAGGTGATAAATACGAATGATGCACCTGTAATTTCTGGCTCGCCAGCAACAGGTGTTCTCGAAGACGCGGTTTACTCATTTCAACCCAACGCGAACGATATTGATGTCGGAGATAATCTTAGTTTCTCGATTTCGTCAACTCCAGTGTGGGCGAATTTTAATAGCGCCACTGGCGAGTTATCAGGCACTCCGATAAATGATAACGTTGGCGTTTACAACGATTTGATTATCACAGTTTCCGACAGCTCGAATGAACAAGCGTCTCTAGCCCCATTCACAGTTACCGTCACGAATACAAATGATATACCAACCGTTACCGGGACTCCCGCGACCAGCGTGACTGAAAGCAGCGCTTATTTGTTTGCCCCAATTGGGGCAGATGTAGATACCGAGGATACGATTACTTATTCGGTAACGCTTGACCAGACGCTACCTGCCTGGCTGAGCTTTTCGACAACGACGGGACAACTTACTGGCACGCCAGGCGACGCCGATGTTACAACATTAACGAACCTGCTCATTCGGGTAACGGACCTGGATGGCGAATTTAGTGTGCTGGCGCCTTTTGATCTCACCATTGTAAATGTACCACCTACCCTAAGTGGCACATTTCCAAATGCAGTGGAAGACACGCCCTACACATTTACATTCGCCTCAACCGGCTCGGCCAGCTTCGAAGTGCTTACGACTCAACTGCCAAGCTGGGCAACCCTTAACACAGCAACTGGAGAAGTTTCGGGCACACCCGCAAATGACGATGTGGGAACGACAACCAACATTTCTATCACCGCTAGTGATGCAACAGACAACGCCACACTGCAGAACTTGTCCTTGTCCGTGATTAACACGAACGATGCACCTACAATTTCAGGCACGCCACCTTCGACTGTGCTTGAAGATTCCCGGTATTCCTTTGTGCCTTTAGCGGCTGATGTTGACGTTGGTGATTCGCTGACCTATTCGATTTCTGCAATGCCAACCTGGGCAACATTCAGTTCATCCACAGGCGTGCTAACCGGCACACCTGACAACAGCGATGTTGGCATTTATTCAAATATCATTGTTTCTGTTATCGACACCGCTGACAGTTCAGCCCAGTTGGAAACTTTTTCAATTGATGTTATCAATACTAACGACGCACCAACAATTACCGGAGTTCCTACAACAGGCGTGCTGGAAAATGATGCCTACAACTTCACACCCATCTCTGAAGATGTTGATATCATATACGGGGATAGTATTTCTTTTTCTATTACTCT
>JBLHWY010000001.1:0-156958 GCA_047629195.1 Candidatus Azotimanducaceae bacterium | reverse complement strand
ACTTAACATCTCCATGGTTACTTCCCGACAACCTATTGATTTTTAGACCAACAGATCTGAAAAGTCTGGGGGATTTACGTTTGAAGCGGTATTTACGGACGGGAACTAACTAGTTCTTATCCGAGAACTTAACATCTCCATGGTTACTTCCCGACAGCCTATTAATTTTCAAACCAACAGATCTGAAAAGTCTGGGGGATTTACGTTTGAAGCGGTATTTACGGACGGGAACTAACTAGCGACAGAGATTAATAGATCTACCATCATCGGAGAAGCGCCTAAATGTGGTGCGATTCTGATATCGACATTGGGATATTGTAATCTGCAGTCGCTCACAATATTCGGCACGTCTTCAACCACATGGCGACCAGAGTTCAGAAAATAGGGTAACACTGTCACTGAGGTTGCGCCATCGTCAACACAGTTTTTTACGCCATCTGGGATGAGTGTCTCGTGCATTTCTAAAAAACCAGCATGCACGATCTGATATTGCTCTGAACAAGCTTGCCGCAATTTATCTGCAAGCACGAACACCTCTTCATTTGATTGTGCCCGACGGCTACCGTGTGCAATTAGCAGTAATGAATTAATGGTCAAAGCCCCCATGGTCGGTAGAATCTAAATACTCAGGCATTACGCTCGATCTCATCGATCTGCACTTTAATTGCTTCGGCTTCAGTTGTCAGCAACGAGTATTCTCTAATTTTGCCGTTTCTTTGGAAGTGCAACGCCTGTTCCAATTTTCTAAGATAGGCTTTTCGTAATTTCTTTGTCGGATCTGATTTTAAGAATGAAAACAATCGGGAGTACCTCAACGTATGGCGCTAGTTTATCGCAATAAAATTATATAACGATACGATTTGTTGAACACTTACGCTAATCAAAAGTAGACGGATCTGTTTGCTTCTTAGATTCGCTAAATATCCGACAACATAATGGTATTCGATATAGAATTCTAGTGACCTACTAGTCCTTATCTGCGTCTCCGACGTAAGATGGTTACAAAAAATCAATTACTTCCCTACCAAAAGCTATCAAATGACAATCCGTACTGAAAAAGTCCTAATCACTTTAGCGACACTCGTAATAGTCGGGTGTGTTGCTGCGCCTGGGTACGAAGGCAAGCCCATGGACAACTTTGATGGCAAGATATTTATCAATAACCAACCCATGCAAAAAAGCCTGACAGATTTGCTTAAGCTAGGCTGGGAATTCACCACCAAAAGTGAGACCTGGCCGGAAGAGCTTGAAACCAAGCCTCAGTTGGTACCTCAAGAACGTGTCGCAAAGGGAATATCAGTGACATTTGTAAATCACGCTACCGTACTCATCCAAGTGGATGGTTTAAACATCCTGACCGATCCGGTGTATGCAGAACGCGCCAGCCCCTTCTCTTTCGCCGGACCCAAACGGATTCATCAGCCAGGCATTCGACTTGAAGACTTACCCCCCATTGATGTGATCCTCATTAGTCACAATCATTACGACCACCTCGACACAGAAACGCTGACTCAACTAGTCGGCAGACAGCAAAACCCACCGAGAATTCTTACAGGTCTGGGCAATAGCGCCCTCCTTGACCGGGTTAACCTTAGCAACCACGCTGAACTCAACTGGAATGATAGCGAAGCCAATGGCGACATTAATTTTACATTTACTGAATGTCGGCATCGCTCTGGACGGGGCATTACCGATCAAATGAAAACACTGTGGGGTTCGTTTGTGATCGAAGCACCCTCAGGCAATATTTACTTTGCCGGTGACACAGGTTACGACGGACATTTCAAAGCAGCACAAGCGAAGTACGGCGGGTTTGCTTTATCGATTCTGCCCATTGGTGCTTATGAGCCCAGGTGGTTTATGAAAGATGTACACCTGAATCCCGCGGAAGCGGTACAGGCTCACCTAGATTTGAACAGTGAACAGAGCTTGTCCGTCCATTTTGGTACATTCCAGCTAACGTTAGAGAGCATTGACCAGCCCATAAAAGACCTCAAAGCGGCGTTGATTGAGAAACAGTTAAGCGAAAAGAGTTTTCTCACGCTGCAACCCGGCGACACGAGAGTGATCAAAGCCAGATAACTCAGCTTTTGGGCTCAAGTGCTGGTGCCACACTTCTGCCCTCGCCAAAACCTGGCGCAGCGCGCTTTCGTTCAAACCTCTGATTCTTTTAACTTTTTTAGTTTTCTAATTGAAGGTATAAATTCTATCGACACAATACAGTCGATACCGAACCAACAGCTAAGACGTACCCCAACCTTTTCTATAACGCATCTTCATACGCTTCGCTCATAGCTATTCCTTATTTCTGTGCGTATGCTTTTACAGCATGTTAAAAAAGGACAATCAATGTGGAACGCGTATCTGTTTCTGAATTAGCCTATATTGAACTGGGTGTGTCAGACATCACTAGTTGGCACACCTATGCTACGGAAGTCCTCGGACTCACGGTCACAACCGAAAACGAATGTCTCCTGCTCAAAATGGATACCGCTTGCTGGCGAATCAAGCTAGTCAGTAGCGGCGAAGACGACGTCTGTTGCGCAGGATTCCGCGTTAGCGATGACGTCGCTTTACAAAACATCACTGAGCAACTCAGCGAAATACATATCAAGGTAACTGAAGCCAGCGCAAGCGAAGCGGCAGCCAGACGTGTTGGCAAGCTTGTTTTCTGCGAAGATCCTTCTGGACTTCGAATAGAATTATTTACCGGCGACCGTACAACCGACGAATCGTTTACGTCTTCACGACAAGTGTCCGGGTTTGTTACTGACGATCAGGGGTTGGGGCACATTGTACTGTTTGTAGCTGACGATCAAGCTGCAGCTGATTTCTATCAAAAAGGGCTAGGCTTTCTTTTGTCCGATCACATCACCATGGGGCCTGAAGGCCGCCAAGTTAAACTCACATTTTTACACTGCAACTCGCGTCACCACACCATTGCATTAGTGCCGGTGCCATTACCTAAAAAACTTAACCACATCATGCTACAGGTCAACACAATCGACGATGTCGGCCATGGGTTTGATCGCGCCAAGGCACATGGCTCGCCTATTTCCTCTTCACTGGGTTGTCACACCAACGACAAGATGATCAGTTTTTATATGAAAACCCCTTCCGGATTTGACATCGAGTATGGTTATGGTGGTGTTGAAATTGACGATACAACTTGGGAAACAACCACCTACGATAAGCCCAGTATTTGGGGTCATAAAGGCGATCTAAACTAGAACCTTTTCTTAAACATTACCGGAGCAAACGATGTCAGAATCCATTATTGCCAGTGATAATTCCACTATCGACATTGGAGCCTGTTACGACAAGAAAAACGGCACATTGGATAGGCGAATTTTCTCAGACGAGAAAATTTACCAGCAGGAACTAACGCGGATATTCGGCCGTGCATGGAATTTTATATGCCATGAGTCACAGGTTCCTGATGCTGGCAATTTCTTCACCAACTTCATCGGTGAGGATGAAGTCATTGCGGTTCGCGATCGAGTTGGGAAGGTTAATGTATTACTCAATAGCTGCCCCCATCGTGGCAACACGGTTTGTCGCGCGGAGCTAGGCACGACAAAAAGCTTCTTCTGCTCTTATCATGGATGGAACTTCGACCTTGATGGGTCTCTGCTCGCGGTGCCAAACGAAGAAGCTTTTTATAGGAATAATCTTGATAAGAAACAGTGGGGGTTAACAGCTGCCAAAGTCGAAACCTATAAAGGTTTTGTTTTTGCGACGCTTGATCCAGAGGCACCCGCGTTACTCGACTACCTGGGTTGGGTTGGCAAACTGAGTATCGACATGATGATGGTGGATGGCGATATTCAGTTTTTGGACGGCATCCAGAAGAATCGCGTCAAATGTAACTGGAAGATTGCCACCGATAATCTTTACGACTGGTATCACGTCAAAGTCTCTCATGGCACTGGCTTCAAACTTGGCCTTGTGACCGAAGAATCAATGGCACCTAACGATCAAATGGTGATCCTCGGAGAGCTTGGTCACGGGATTGGCGGGCCAGGACTAACACGCGAAAAACAAGCAGAATTTGATCAAAGACAGGCAACCGGAAATGGCGAAGCCCAATGGTATGACCTAAATGCAAAACGCAGGATCGCTCCAGAGGTTCGAGAAATGCTTGGACCAATTGGATCTCGATCCTTCGGCCACCCAAATATCTTCCCTAACCTGTGGGTAACGACAACACGCCAGCTATGCCTACGTATTCCCAGGGGCCCCTTTGAAACTGAACTCTGGTGGTTTAACTATGTACCCGTCGATCTATCAGAATCACAACGCCGACAGAGCACCTTTGTTCACAATCATATTTTTGGACCAGCGGGTTTTCTAGAGCAAGATGATGGCGAGAACTGGAGCCATTCAACCCGTGGCGCGAGAGCGACCCAATCGAAAACCCTGCCAGTCAATCTTTCGATGGGTTTGGGCCGGGACAATGTCATCAGTGACCCGTCAGGACAAAGTGCGATCGAAACCGTCGTCAATGAACATGGTCAACGCTGGATGTACCAGTCTTGGCAAGAGTGGATGCAAGCAGACTCCTGGCAAGCATTACTCGCAGATCATTCTAGGCCCCCTCAGGGAAAGGTGTAATGAGCACAATTCTAAACTTATCGAAGCAAGATCATATTACAATGAGATTCGATGCTGAAGAATTCCTCTACCACGAAGCTGAATTGTTGGATGCTCGGAGACTAGATGAGTGGCTGGATCTACTCACGGATGACATTCATTATTGGATGCCGATTCGGCGAACCACGCAGGCAAAAGAAACACATTTAGAATTCACTAAGCCTGGTGGTGTTGCATTTTTCGATGATGACAAGAGCGTATTAACAATGCGAGTTCAGCGTCTATCGGTTGGTCGTGCGTGGGCAGAAGACCCGCCTTCTCGCACTCGCCATCTCATCACAAATGTCAGAGTTGCTGATATTGATGGAGAAGAATTGACAGTTCATTGCAATTTTCAGCTCTATCGCACCAGGCTAAACAGCGAAGAGGACAGCTGGACAGGCCGGCGAGTTGATATTCTACGTCGTATCAATGGTGAGCTTAAACTCTCGAAAAGACACATATTCTTGGATCAAACCGTTATTCTTTCACAAAACTTAAGTAGCCTCTTTTAAATATGCGACTAAAAAACCAAACAATTATTGTCACCGGCGGTGCATCAGGATTAGGTGCCGCTATCGTCAAACGATTTATCAATGAGGGCGCTAATATCGGCGTGCTTGACCGGTCTGCAACGGGTTGTGAAGAACTCGAGCAACAATATGGCAAGAAGATCGTCTGCGTTACTGGCGATGTTCGGCAGTATGGTGATAACGAAAATATTGTCGCTGCATGCATCAAGAAATTCGGCCAATTAGACTGTATTGTTGGTAACGCAGGCATCTGGGACTACAATATAACTCTGGCTGACATACCAGCAGAGAAGCTTGAAGCCTCCTTCAGAGAATTATTTGATATCAATGTACTCGGCAACATGATGTTATCTAAAGCAGCGCTAAAACCTCTAGCAGCTACTAACGGCTCAATGATATTTACCGTGTCGAATGCTGGCTTTTGGCCCGGTGGCGGCGGCATGCTTTACACTGCGACTAAACATGCGGTTGTCGGCTTAATCAAACAACTCGCATTTGAACTCGCACCACACATACGAGTCAACGGCGTCGCTCCGGGTGCAATCGCCACCCAACTGAAAGGCCCCGAAAGCCTAGGTATGCAGAATGCAAATTTCCCCGGTGAAGCCATGACCCGAGGTGCCGGAGGGTTTGTGCCGGTGGGTAAAATACCGACGCCCGATGAATATGCAGGAGCCTATGTTTTCTTTGCCTGCCGAGAAGATAACATCCCTTCTACTGGCGCGATTTTAAATCACGATGGCGGCTTTGGCATACGCGGTCTTGGCCCTGTACCCCGAGGGGGTGACGATCTACTTACTAAGCTCTGATCATTAGCTAGAGAGAAAAGAATGGGCGCACCCTTCAATCGTTGGTCATTTCAACACATCGAAGACTTCCTGCTGACACTCCCTGCCCTCCATGATATCCGATTAATTCTGCGATCTATAGACCGATCTAACTAATGGCTTACCGATGACCACCGAACCTGCTAACCAGAAGCGAGTCGCCAAAAAATCTAAGTACGTCATTGAGATCCGTCGCCTCTTTCATATTGCGCTACCTCTAATGGGCGCTCAGCTTGCACAAATGGGCATGGGGGTCAGTGATGCGATCATGGCAGGCCAATACAATTCGGCTGATCTTGCAGGGGTAGCCTTGGGAGGCAGTCTGCTGTGGCCCGTAATGCTACTCATTATGGGGCTCATTCAGGCTGTAACACCCACCGTTGCACAATTGAATGGTCGTAAAGATTACGCCGAAATTGGTGAAGTTATCCGACAGGGATTATGGATGGCAATCGGTGGAGGCTTCATAGGTGTTTTAATACTGAACAACATTGGCCCGGTCTACACGTGGCTAGACGTGGATCCTGTAGCCTCAAATATATCTATTCCTTACCTAACCATGGCATCTCTAGGCTTTCCCGCATTAATGTGTTTTTTCTGTCTCCGATTTCTTGCAGACGGGATGGGCTTTACTCGACCGGCTATGTATATCGCCATTAGTGCTTTGTGTTTAAAAATCCCACTCAACTATGTCCTGATTTATGGCAAATTCGGCCTACCGGAAATGGGCGGCGTAGGTTGCGGCCTCGCCAACGCTATCATCAACTGGTTTCAGTTGTTGATGATCATCCTAGTGGTGTCACAAAGGAGATTCGACATCACCGGCTGGAGAAAACGACTAACGCTTCCAGATTGGACGAGGATTAAACCACTGCTCATTATCGGCTTACCCATCGGGGCGTCAATATTTTCTGAAGTAGGCCTATTTTCCTTCACCACTTTATTACTCGGCCGTTTTGGAGCAGACACCGTCGCCGCACACAATATTGCAATGAACCTCAATGGTGTTTTATTTATGCCTGCGATGGCACTTGGAATGGCAGCGACGATTCGTATCGGTTTTAGGGTTGGTGCTGCCGAGATAACAGATGCTCGGATCACTGCAGCTTTAGCGATAGCCACAACCGTCGTCATTGCTCTGCTAGGATCTGTATTTATTTACTTTTTCCGATTTGACCTCGCGAACCTCTATACACAAGACTCAAACATCGCAGATCAGGCAAGTGTGCTACTGCTATTTGTCACCTTCTTTCTTATT
Source organism: Candidatus Azotimanducaceae bacterium (assembly GCA_047629195.1). Lineage (GTDB taxonomy): Bacteria > Pseudomonadota > Gammaproteobacteria > Pseudomonadales > Azotimanducaceae > UBA4582. The sequence goes on along the minus strand of JBLHWY010000001.1, from coordinate 149,708 downwards.
TTTGATGCAATCCAGTCAACCTCTGCTGGCGCACTTAGAGGGTTTAAGGACACAAGGGTGCCCATGTGGATTGCAATATTTAGCTTCTGGGTTATCGGCCTGCCAATGGAGTGTATATTAGGCTTTGGCTGGATCGGTGAACCGATGGGTGTCTACGGCTTTTGGATTGGCCTTTCCATTGGCGTAGGCACTGCTGCGCTTCTACTTTCAATACGTTTATGGCAAACGAGTAACGACTACGCAAGAATTGAAAAACTGGCTCGTTAATATTTGCTAACGCTATCCGGTTTCGAGTTCACTCAAATATTCTTGCAGCTTCGCCTCTGCTTGATCACCAAACAAGATCTCGCAGGCCTCTCGCAATCCTTTAGCACTCTTAAGGTCTTCATCGCGAACCACTAGCGAAATTTTTGAACGTCTGCGTAGAAAATCTTCCAGCTTAACAATCATTTCACGTCGGGACGCTAACTCGATTTCGCCTCTAAGGTATTCTGCGTTTTCTATCAACAACTCTGCTCGCTGCTGATCTTCTCGAATTCCTTCGAGAATCTCGAACGCATTTGCACCGTAACGGCGCCAAAGTCTCGTTGTAAGCATCTCAGAGGAAGACGGACTCGTCATACCATCAAGATCCATCAAGTTTGCCTGATGAAGAAAATCTTCCTTAACCGAGTCAGCCGGTTCGCCGTACCACTTTTTATTCATGTGAGGCACATTGATGCCGAGGTTTTTCACGATCGATGCAACCTCATTACCAACATTCAGACAATCAGTTAATTTGCCGCCAAATATGCTGAGGTGCGCATCATTTTCATTCAATTCAATCACGTGTTTTCGAGACAAACCCACCCAGTCAGCAATGCCTCCCTCACCCTGATGAGCCAAGGGTCTTACTCCACATCTTTCTGCGACAATATCACCCTTGGTTAGCGGTCGTTGCAGGCTTAACATACGGTTAGCATTATCCAGAATAAACTCCCGTTCATCATCTGTAACGACTTGCTCGGGCTTATTAACCTGTGTATCTGTAGTGCCAATACAAGTTTTAGGCCCCATAGGAATCACAAAAAACAGTCGACCATCTGAAGCAAAAAATGCCAGCACTCTTTCTTCTTCAGTGACCCTATCAACAATTAGGTGCACCCCCTTAGAAAACAAATGATGGTATTCAGTTTGCTGATGGGTCTCATCATTATGAGCATCTAACCAGGGGCCACACGCGTTGATCAGTACCTTGGATTTAATTTGGAAGACTTCCTCACTGATTCCATCTTTAGCTTGTGTTATCCAGTGGCCGTCCTTACGTTCACTGGCAATCGATTCAACATAATTCGCAGCAATGCAATCATAGTCCAGCGCTGAACGGATAAAGTTGAACACGAAACGGGCATCATTATCGTAGAGGTAACAATCCGAGTATTCAAAGCCGCCATGGACATCGGAAATATCAATCGTGGGTTCAAGACTCTTAAGACGACGTCGAGATCGGTATTTGGGAGCATGAGTTTTAAATCTACCAATCACCCAATAAAGCAAAGTACTGAGATAAACCAAGAATACTGGGTAACGAAAACCTTTTGCGATGCTGGTTAAAAATCGAATTTCTTTAACCGTTGAAGGATAGTGATCCATCAGGTGATTACGGCTTTTACACAGCTTGTTCACCAAAAAGAATTCGTAGGTTTCTAGATACTTTATGCCACCCCAGGCGAGATTAGATGATTGAGAGCTGGTGCTGCCGGCAAAATCACCTCGATCAATGAGTGCAACTTTGACACCTTTCGCCGCAAGCGCTGCAGCGGATACAGCCCCGTTAATACCACCGCCGACGATTAACACGTCGTATTCTTCACTGCCCAATCGCTGGACATTGCTGTCTCTAAGTTTCATAGCTAATATTTAAAGATAATAATTAAATGGCAAAATTTACGCGGTTAAGATGGTTGTTCTGTTGAAGTCACAAATTTGCAAAGTAACCGCGCCCCGCAGTACAACACGAGACGCGTAGTCTATTGCTGCAAGCGCAAAAATGACACCACGAAATCCTTCTTTTCTTCTACCATTGTTTGATTTGCTGATCGTTGGAAAAATTTTACTGGCTCTGGTGACGTACAACTTCGCCTTCCACCATGAATACAACATCCTCACAAATGTTTGTCGCAAGGTCTGCGATTCGCTCTAGGTATCTGGAACAGGATAACCAGGAAGTCGCCTGTTCAATCATCGATGAATCTTTGGACATTAACGCTCGAAAATCGTCATACATTTGTCGATTAATTTCATCAACATCATCATCCTGTTCGATGACTTTTCTCGCCATATCAACATCGAGCTTGACCAGTGAATCTAGCGAATTCTTCAACATAGATCGAATGGTCACAAACATGGCATTAATCTTTGCCATCGGATCAGGCATCGGTTCGCGTTCGGCCAAATAAACCGCCCGCGCTGTTAGGTTTTCTGCGAGATCACCAATACGTTCAAGGTCATTATTTACTTTCAGCACAACAACGATAAAACGAAGGTCAATCGCGACTGGCTGATGCAGAGCGAGAATCTTTAGGCAGTTTTCTTCGATCTGAACTTCTTTTTCGTTAATCAAAAGCTCGTCGGCATAGACCGCGGCTGCTAATTCGACTCGCCTGTCCTTTAAAGCGATGCTGGCGTTACCAAGCGCAGTTTCAACCAATCCACCGAGATGAAGCACATCTCTTTTCAGTTGGTCGAGATCCCTTTGTAAATGCAATGACATAATACTACCTCGTACTTATAGTTTCAGAGTGCAGGTGTCTAACCGAAGCGACCAGTCACATACTCTTCCGTTCTTTTCTGATCAGGGCGAGTAAACAATTGGTCGGTCACACCAAATTCGATCAGATCTCCCATTTCCAGAAAAGCCGTATAATCTGATATTCGCGCTGCTTGCTGCATGTTGTGGGTTACGATCACAATCGTGTAACGACTCTTAAGATCAAATAGCAGGTCTTCGATATAAGAAGTCGAAATTGGATCGAGCGCGGAACAGGGCTCATCCATGAGTAAAATATCTGGCTCCATCGCGAGCGCCCGCGCGATACACAGGCGCTGCTGCTGGCCGCCGGACAAGCCTAATGCTGATTCGTGCAATCGATCTTGCACCTCATCCCATAAGGCTGCCTGACGAAGGGATTTCTCCACCAACTCGTCCATCGATCCTGTATGACCATTTATCTGAGGTCCCCAGGAGATGTTTTTATAAATCGTCTTTGGAAAAGGGTTCGGCTTTTGAAACACCATCCCTATATTTCTTCGAACTTCTACCGGGTCGATGTCTTTGCTATATATATTATGCCCGGCGTATAAGAATTCTCCCTCAATCGTCACCCCGTCAATAAAGTCATTCATCCTATTGATCGAGCGTAGCAAAGTGCTCTTACCGCAACCAGATGGACCAATGATTGAGGTGATTTTGTTCTTCGCAATCGGAAACGAAACACCTTTCACCGCTGGGCTTCCAGAGTAGCTGATGGTGACGTTTTCGATCCCGAGTATCACTTCGTCGGAAAAATTTGCACTGGCAGATGGGCTAACAGCTTCATTAACAGATAGGCCCTTACTCTGCTTTTGATCGGCTACGTTTGTCGATTCCAGATCTTCTAATCGGTCGGAAGTCATCACTGAAGTTTGTTCTCCGTTTTCTGTCTGATAAATATTGCTGTTGCATTCATTGTTAACAACACCACCAACAATACAATAATGCCGCCGGCCGCTAGTTCGTGAAATTCTTGTTGCGGTCTCGACACCCAGTTAAAAATTTGAATAGGCAAAGCGGTGAACGAATCCATAGGACCCTCAGGTAAAAACGCGACATAAGTCAGCGCGCCGATCATAATCAACGGCGCTGTTTCACCTATCGCTCTTGATAACGCGAGAATGACCCCCGTCAATATGCCCGGAAAGGACGCGGGCAAAACATGTGCCCATGCTGTTTGCAATTTTGTTGCACCTAATGCGTAAGCTGCTTGCCTAATGCTCATAGGCACTGTTTTGATAGCTTCTCGGCTGGCAATAATAATTACTGGCAAAATTAGTAGGCTCATTGTCAAAGCGCCAGAGAGCAGGCTTCTCTCAAAACCCAAACCGCGCACAAATATGGCGAGACCGATGATGCCGTAAACAATAGAAGGAACACCCGCCAGATTGGCGATATTGACTTCGACAACTTTTGCAATTTTGCCCTTGCCGCTCAGTTCCTCCAGGTACAATGCCGTTGCGACACCAATAGGGATAGACACCAAAGCGATCATCGCAATCAGCCAAAGAGTACCTACCAATGCTGACTTAACCCCAGCTTTGTGTGGAAATCGCGATGGGAAACTTGTTAAAAACTGAAAATCCAACCACTTAATACCATCAAACATTATCTGAGTTAGCAGAAGCCCTAACAGACCTGCACCCATCCAAGTTACGCCGGCGCAAAGCAGACGAAAGATCTTTGCTTTGCGGTGTCGCTTTTGAATATTGTCGTTTGCTCGTTGAAGTGGAGAGCTCATTATTCGTATTCCTCTCTAAATTTGCTCAAAATCCACTGCGAGACAATATTTAAAATTAGCGTTATAACAAAAAGTAGCCCGGCAACGGCGAACAAAGTCTGATATGCAATACCACCAGCGGGCGTATCGCCCATACTCACCTGAACGATATATGCGGTCATCGTTTGAATACTTTCAAGAAACGTAAAGGACAAGTTAGGCGTTGCTCCTGCTGCTAGCGTCACCGCCATTGTTTCGCCAATCGCTCGAGAAATTGCCAGCAAGAAAGAAGCCATGACCCCAGAGAGACCCGCAGGAACAACAACTCTTGCCGTGACCTCATAAGATGTCGCACCCAACGCATAGGCACCTTGTCGTAACGTATCCGGTACTGCTCTGAGTGCATTGTCACTTAATGTCGCTATTGTCGGTAGAATCATGACCCCAACAACGATTGCACCACTCAGCGCATTAAAAACTTGAAGCTCTGGCATCAATGTACGCAGTAACGGCGTCACAAAGGTCAAAGCAAAATAGCCATAAACTACCGTTGGAATGCCTGCTAAAACTTCTAGTACCGGTTTTACAATTGATCGCATTCTAGGTGAGGCGTACTCGCTCATATAGATGGCGCTCGCTAAGCCCGTTGGAATCGCAAAAAGCGCTGCGCCAATGGTGATTAGCATTGTGCCCCAGAGCAGCGGTAAAACACCGTAGGAACTAGGCTCAAACAGCGGCACCCATGAAGTCCCGAAGAAAAAATCGACGGGGGACACGTAATCAAAAAAACCAAATGATTCTTTGCCGAGAATAAAGATGATGACAGCGGTCGTAATGATTGAAATCGTCGCACAGATCCCAAGGCAAGATTCAATGAGAAATTCTCCCCAACGGACCCGTCCTTTGGTAATGTCAATTCTACGTTCTTGATTCATGTTGGGGCTCTTCAACGATTCCATTTCAGTAGTGCAGCGACTAATTTTCTAGCAATAGATTAGCACTCATAGGCTTAGCATCACTGTGGTAGGCAGTGCCAACTTCACGTGTTTCAACACGCTTCATGGCCGCTTTATACACAGCGTCTGGTAGAGGAATATAGCCAACCTCGCTCGCTAGCATTGACGCCGACTCGATATAGAAGTCAACAAAGGCGCGTACCTCTTTTCGGTCCAAAGCTTGCTTCCGAACATAGATAAAGATAGGGCGCGACAAGGGCGCATAGTCGCCGTTATTGATCGTCGTCTCTGTTGGGATGACGGGACCTTTGCCGCCGTCAATGGGAATGATTCGAAGCTTGTCTTTGTTTGCCGCATAGTAGGCATAGCCAAAATACCCCAACGAACCTTCATCGCCGCTAACACCCCGAACTAATGCATTATCATCTTCGTTCGCCGTGTAATCTGGTCTTGATGCGCCGGATTTGCCATTGATCGTTTCCGTAAAATAGTCAAACGTGCCAGAGTCTGTACCCGGACCGTAAAGGCGTATCTCGATTGCGGGCCAACCTGCGCGTACATCACTCCAGTTTTTTACTGAACTGCCTGGTTGCCAAATTTTGTTCAGCTCTCCAACTGTCAAATGATCTACCCAGGTGTTTTTTTGGTTAACAACGACGGACAAACCATCGTAAGCAATGGGGAGTTCGATATAATCGATACCGGACTCATTTGCCTTACGCACTTCTGACATTTTAATCGGACGAGACGCGTCATTTATATCAACTTCACCTGCGAGAAACTTTTTGAAACCACCCCCCGTACCCGAAACACCGACTGTGACTCGGACTCTAGGCTGAACAGCCAAAAACTCTTCCGCGACGGCTTCGCTGATAGGAAAAACAGTACTTGACCCATCAATGGATACGGTTCCGCGGAGACTCTCTGCTGCAGCAGGCAGTACTGCCTGAGTTGATATGGCAGATATCATCAATAAAACTGCCAACCATCGTTGAATTTTTCTCGTGGCCATTGGTTAACTCTCTTCTGATTTGAGAGCGCATCTTGGCTTTGAATTATAAATATTCGATAAAGAGCGGATTAATGTTCTGGTGGGTTTCCCATTACTTATTCAAAGTAACTTGCTAAACGTTAGCTGGACTTAGGTGAATTTTAGCAAAAGGGAACAGTGGGCAGGGCAAGGAAAATCAAGCAGGCATTAGGAAGTTAACAATAAATTTCGAACCTTTACCTGATTCACTTTCGAGGTGTACAGTTCCGCTATGCTGTTCAGCGATATTCTTAACAATAGACAAACCCAGACCGGTACCTCCCAGGTCTCTGGACCTCGCTTTATCAACTCGGTAGAAGCGCTCAAAAACACGGCTTTGGGCATGGTCATCAATCCCTATCCCTGTATCCTCGACTTCAAGTCGGATCATATCAGCGGCTTGAGAAAACCTAACTATCACCGCACCACCAACGGGGGTATATTTGACCGCATTGTCCATTAGGTTATCGACAAGTTGAGTCAATGATTGAAAGTCGCCCGAGAAAGGACATGGGCTTTTATTAGATTCGAACGCTAACGTCAGTTGCTTTTCTAGGCAGGCAGGCCTAACTGCTTCGACACTCCGCTTCACCAATTCAAGCAAATCAAAGGTATTTTCGCTGCGTTCAGCTTGGTCAGATTCAAGCCGGGAAATTGCTAATAAATCAGAGACGAGCACCGACAGCCGCATACTTTGCGCGCTGATTCTCTCGACAAAACGGTGTTTTGTATCATCATCCATCTCTGGATCATCCAACATGGTTTCAGTGAGTCCGCGGATAGCTGTAATAGGCGTTTTCAACTCGTGTGATGCGTTAGCAACAAAATCACGGCGAACCCGTTCCAAACTCACGATTTCAGAAATATCGTTAAGCACGATTAATACACCAGTCACCTGCCCTAGTTCTCCCAGTAGGGGCGAAATGTGCGCGTCGACAATCAAATCATGCCCTGATGCAGCACGTCTAATTTGAACTTTAACCATTCGCCCGGTTTCAAACGCCTTCTCTACTGCTTGGATTAGTTCGGGGATTCGAATATCCTCCCAAACTAATTCTCTGTCCGCCCCTGTTAAAGCTGTATCCAGGGAGCTATCGATGCTTGAAAACTTCTTTTCTATGCCGAGTCCGCCACCCGCTAGCAATTTTCTTGCAGCATGGTTTGCATGAATAATACGTCGATCACCATCAATGCCGATGACACCTTCAACCATACTGGAGAGAATTTTTGCTAGCCGGTTACGTTCACCCGTTATTTCTAAAACGCGTTCAGCCGAACTCCGCGCCATCCGATTAAATGCTTCCGCTAGTGTACCTATTTCGTCCTTATGAATGACCGAAAGACGACGCTCGTAATCTCCCTGGGAAATCGCTTCAGCGATCTCTGTCATACTACGCAGGGGATCAGTAAATCGCTTGGCAAAGTAGAACCCCAACACAAGCGCTGCTAACGCTGAGGTTGCTGCACCCAACAAGACTAACCACCTCAACTGGGTTGCTTTACGTTCTATGTCGTTGAGAGGAATCGACACTCTTACAAAGCCCACGGACTTTTGGTCTTGGTCAACCCGCCGAGCTAGGTAGCTCATCTCCTGGCGTAGGGTCTGGCTAAATCGAATAGAACTAGATTGACCTGACTCCATAGCGCCGATTATTTCTGGGCGTGCAGAATGATTGTCCATGTTTGTTGGAGACTCTCTCGAGTCAGCTATTACGGTCCCATCGGAACGAATTACTGTTAGACGACTATCACTTTTCTGGCCCAGCAATCGAATCGTATTTTGGAGCTCGTCTAGTTCTACCGAATTAACATCGAGAGACAATCCATGCCGTGACAATTCCGCCAGCATGTCTGATTGCACGACTAAAGATTTCTGAATCTCGTTCATACCATTGCTGGCAACTTGTTGCCCTACCAACAAACCCACAATAGTGGTGGATATAAAAATGATCACCACGTATCCAGCATAAAGCCGCCAAAGGATGGGAGATTTGATCATTTTAACCTCAGTTAAAGCTGAAAAATTGCAGGGGAATCACTAATCAGGAATATCAATAAACCGATAGCCAATGCCCCTAATTGTCTCAATGAAATGTATTTCATCGGGTAGTTTTTTACGAATAGCCCTAATATGAACATCGATGTTTCTGTCTACAATCACAACATCATTCCCTGAAGCATGATTAAGCAGTTGCTCACGAGAAAAGACTCGACCCGGGTGACTCGCCAATTGGTTTAGCAGCCGAAATTCTGTCGCGGTAAATTTGATAGGAGCATCATGGTAGGTTACGCTGAATTTGGTTTCATCAATGACCAAACCATCAACTTCAACAACATCCACTTGTTTCTGGACTGCCGACAGGCCAGACCTCCGAATTGCCGCTTTCACGCGGGCAATCAACTCTCTTGGACTAAAAGGTTTCGAGACATAATCATCAGCGCCAATTCCTAGGCCAAGCACCACATCACTTTCTTCACCCTTTGCAGTGACCATAACAATCGGGATGTGCGATAACTTTCTATTGCTCTTTAACTGGCGACAGATCTCTAGCCCGTCCATTCCCGGTAACATGAGATCAAGTAACACGAGATCAGGCTCAACTTTCTCGATCAGACTAAGCCCTATTGCACCATCAAGCGCAGTGGTCACATCATAACCCTCGCGTTTCAGGTTATAGCTCAACACTTCTAGAATATCCGGCTCGTCCTCGACAACTACAATTTTCTTTTTTGACATAACGGAACTTATTACTGGAATGAGAAAGCGTGAACCTTACCGGCCACTTGTTAAGACTCGATAAAGATCGGCTAAACACTGGTATCAAAACCCACTGCTAAATACTTACTTCAACTATCGTAGATCACCATGCAACGCACTTCAATACTCCATCTATCAGGTGCATTTGGATCAATCGTTGGATCTATAAACGCGCTATGAAAGCTAAAAGTGCAGGGCGCACTAGAATCGGCCATATCCGAAAGCCTTCCATTAGACTGCGCCAACGGCCCTGCTGAATCCCACTGTTTAATCAACAGCGCCTCGTCTCGTGTCATCTCTGGATAATAATACATTTTATGCTGACTAGAATATTTGGAGAAGTAGTTTTCGCCGATTCTATTACTGTAATGTATTTCAAATACAACCAGCTCCTCGGATTGCACCGTTTGCGCATCACAAAGCGCCATCGGATGGGTAACTACTGGCGCTTCCGAGATATTACGCCAAACGTTGATAATCGAAAAACGCCTACCACTATCCATAACATCGCGTACTATCTTCTCGGGGATCAGACTGGCCTCTTCTGCTAGGAAACCTCGCAGCGTATCGTTGCCGCTTGGCGGTTGTCCCAATTGTCGCAGTCGCTCAGGTCCCGAAATCAGAGTGTAGTCACCATGAACGAGATGCGCAGGTCCTTGAACACCCTGCCCACCAGTGACGCGCTCGGCGTCTTTCTTCCCAGTCGCAGACCTCACATTGTGATCGAACGCATATGCTTTAGCCCCCGTCACCTCAGCAACAAGCACTGCACACTGCTCATAATAGTGGCTGAGGACTGCCTCCTGATCGAGCAGGTTCAGCTTATTATCTTCAAGGGGGGCATACCGAAGCTCAAAACCATTTTTCTCACAGGTTGGTTGATTATCCGTCATGGTACGAGCGTTGGTGACAGAGAGGTTGATAGGCTCTAGCGCTACTCCTTTCGAAGACGTCGTATCGCCATCCTCATTCCTCTGAATCATCACTTGATCATTTCGAAACAAAGAGGACGTGGCTTTATTAGTAATATAATTGAACTCGCCTTCGGCCGTAAGTCGCGGCGCTCCTGTCTTGTTAGTCATGCTTTTCTCATAGATTGATCAAAGATTTCAAGGTGCACCTTCTTGATGAAACAAGATTTGATAACAGAGAGTTTGATAACAGAGAGTTTGCTAGCACCGAGAATTGATATTTACTCATTTAATAAACTTGGCGTAATTGTCCAGCCTAGCCAGGGTTTTCGATGAGTCCTGAGGCGGAATCAGCAACACCGTCCTTTCAACACGAAGATCGCGAAACCTTGCGATAACATCTTCTTTAGGCGGCGGCGCATAAGCTGATACAGATATTGTATCTGGGTCTCGGCCCGCTCTAACTGCCAGTTCATCTAGTTTTACAATACCCTTTGCAACAATATCAGGCCGTATCGCTATGGGTAACCAACCATCGCCATAGTTAACAATACGTTGGAGCGTATAGTCAGAGTCACCGCCAAGGATAAGAGGGGGATGCGGCCTTTGGATCGGTTTAGGCCAGGACCAAACGGAATCAAATGATTCGTAATCCCCTTGAAACGAAGCCTCCTCTTCGGTCCAGATTATTTTAAGCGCCTGCATCTGCTCCTCAAGCTTTCGAAATCTTTCGGCGTAGACTGTGCCGTGGTTCTCCATTTCTTCTCGATTCCATCCGGCGCCTAGGCCGAGCAACACTCGACCTTTCGATATGTAATCCAACGTGGCAACTGTCTTGGCTAAGGTAAGTGCATGATGCTCAGTGGCGATACATATGCCAGTCGCGAGTTTTAAATTAGTCGTGACGCCTGCGGCGATTCCCAGAGCGACAAAAGGGTCAAGTGTGTGACTATACTCCAGCGGCAGTTCACCTCCGCCAGGATAAGGTGTCAAACGGCTTGAAGGAATATGAGTATGCTCCGGCAGCCAAATTGAATCGAATCCACGCTCTTCAGCTGCTACAGCCAACTCATCAATTGGCATGGAATAATCTGTACAAAATGCAAACAGACCTATCTTCATTTCTTCACCTCGCTAATTGTTTTAGATCCTGTTCCAAACCTCAAAATCTCCATCCCTACTTTCCCTCAACTGAATAATTTCATGATAGATATTCACATAACATCTTGGTGAGTACGCTAGAAGTTCGCCTTCCAATTACCAAATACTAGCATTTTTCAATCGATAGCCAATCCTAACTATTGCTAACTTCTGATACTTTACGTGCTAAACGAGACTGCTGTATCTCACATAGACGAATGGTACCCAATAAGGTACCATTCGCTGATGAAAAATCAGCAACCAAAAGAACAAGTTTCTAAGCAATCTCAGCGCTACACCAAGAAAGTGGCAGAGCTATTGATATATGCCCGCACAAAGTCGGGCTTATCCGCGCGAGAACTTGCTCGTCGAGTCGGTAGCTCTCACTCAACAATTCTTGCCTATGAAGCTGGTAAAAAGGTCCCTGTGACCACAACATTGATGCGGTTAATTCACGCGTGTGGGTTCTCACTAGACTTCAAGCTTGCACCGAGGATTCGAGGTGACGCAAAGTACCCAAGAGGTTATGAGCTAGAAGAAGTACTTGAACTAGCCTCAGTTTTCCCTGCAAACCATAGTGACAAACCTGACGCAGTCCTCAAATTATGAGCTTATCCGAAAAAATTATCATGCTTCACAGCGCTTTGCAATCTGCAGATATCAATCATGCTTTTGGTGGTGCACTGGCGCTGGCTTGGTGTACCCAGCGGGCACGAGGCACTATCGATATCGACTTGAATATCTTTTTGAAGCCGGAACAGGCCGAGGAAGCGCTACACGCTCTGCCACCAGAAGTAGTCTGGACAAAAAAAGATTTACAGGAAATCATCGAGAACGGCCAAGTTCGACTCAACTGGGATACGACGCCGGTTGATCTTTTTCTCAATACTCTGAAGCTCCATGAGCACATGTCCCGGAGGGTTCGGTGGGAGGATTTTGCTGGGGAATCTGTGCCCTTTCTTACCTGTGAGGATATAGCCGTTCTTAAGGTGTTTTTTAATAGAACAAAAGACTGGGCTGATTTAGAAGCGATGGTCGAGGCGGGAACAATTAAGATTCCACAGATTACCGCGACTATCATTGAATATCTTGGAGCAGACGATGAAAGAGTCATTGAACTGTCAAAATTGCAGACGCTTATTTAGTAGCCTGCCCTCTTTCACAACTAGCGAACAAATTCTCAACATTTAGCTTGGAAAATGACATGACCGCAATCTCAAACCCCTCAGTCTCAAATCCCACAGCTTCAATCACTACAACCTCAAACAGACCCTCGCCTGACAAGGCTAATCTAGATGTTATTGTCGTTGGAGCAGGCTTTTCTGGTATGTATTTGTTGCATAAGTTTCGTACCGCGGGCTTGAATTGTCTCGTGTTAGAACAGGGGCACGATGTAGGGGGTACCTGGTACTGGAATCGTTATCCAGGCGCTCGATGTGATATTCCAACCATCGAATATTCTTTCAGCTTTGATAGGGAACTGGAACAGACCTGGGACTGGCAGGAATTAATGGCTGCTCAACCAGAGATTCTGGATTACGCGAATAATTTCGCTGATCGTTTTGAGATTCGTTCGGGTGTTCAATTTGGCACTACAGCTTCTGCCGCAACTTTTGACGAAGTCCGCAAAAGATGGTCCGTAGAAACAGATCAAGGCGAAACACTCCATAGTCAATTTTTTATTATGGCAACTGGCTGCCTGTCAGTACCAAATTGGCCAAAAATTGAAGGGCAGCACGATTTTCAAGGACGCGTTATTCACACTGCGCTCTGGCCCCACGAAGAAGTTGATTTTCGTGGCAAGCGCGTAGGAATTATAGGGACAGGTTCTTCCGCAGTGCAGTCTATTCCCGTTATCGCAGAAACTGCCGAACACCTGACCGTGTTTCAGCGAACCCCCGTTTACACATTCCCCGCTGGCAACCATGATTTAGATGATGAATTTCGCGACAACATTAAAGCTAAATATGATGATATACGAGATACGCAGCGTGGCTCTTTGGGAGGTATGGCATTGTTTGGGGTTATGGGCCGTTTGCAGGAGGTTGGCGAAGAGAAAATAACTGAATGTAGCGCTGAGGAGCGTAATCGAAGGCTCAAGGAAGAAGGCCTATCATCACTACGCCGTTACGCAGATGTTGGGATGAATCTCGATGCCAACGAAATTGCATGTGATCTGTACCGAGATCACATTCGTAACATCATTAAAGATTCAGCCACCGCTAACGCCTTAATGCCTCGCGGTTACCCAATGGGCTGCAAACGTCAGGTTGTAGACATTGGCTATTATGAGGCATTCAACCGCGCTAACGTTAAACTGGTTGACTTGCGAGACAGCCCAATCAAGGCAATAAATACCACTGGTGTTGAAACCACAACAGATCAATACGATGTTGATATCCTTATCTACGCTACCGGTTTCGACGCAATGACTGGTGCCATCAACAACGTGGCGATCTCTGGTCGCCAAGGGCAACTATTAAAGAAAAAGTGGAGCGAAGGACCTAAAAGCTACCTGGGTCTACAAGTCGCTGGGTTTCCCAATTTCTTCACAGTAACGGGACCTGGAAGTCCGTCTGTACTCTCCAACATGTTGTGTTCTATTGAACAACATTGTGACTGGATTACCGATTGTATAGAAAATATGAATAAGAAGGATATCAACACAGTAGAAGCAGACGCTAACGCCGAAGAGGCGTGGGTCGAACATGTCAGGAACGTTGCCAGCGGCACCATGTTAACAGCACCCAGTTGCAGTTCATGGTATTTGGGTGTCAACATCCCAGGTAAACCAAGAGTGTTTATGCCCTACGTCGGGGGCGTGGGGGCTTATAGGGCAAAATGCGATGACGTAGCCGAGAACGGATACCAAGGATTTATATTTGATGCCAATACACAAAAACAGAATTAGCATGGATTCAAGCAGATGAACAAACCCACGCCGGCAAAACGTTTAGGAATAATAGGAGATGTTCACGCGGAACATGACAGACTCGAATCAGCGTTGGATTTCTTAGCGTCCGAGAATGTGTGCCACATTTTATGTACTGGGGATATTGTCGATGGTAGGGGCAACCCCAACAAATCCATTGAACTGCTAAAAAAACATAACGTCAAAGTCGTTCGCGGTAACCATGATCGCTGGTTGCTGCAGAACAAAGCACGCCATATACCTAACGCACATACCTTGGCTGAGCTCTCCCCATTGAGCCTGACATATCTCGAGTCGCTACCCCATCAGGTTATCGTGGAGTCAGCCGCGGGTACCGTTTTACTTTGTCACGGTGTGGGCAAAAATGATTTAGGAAAAGTTTGGCCGGGAACAGCAAAAATGCCCATTGAAGCCAGCAAAGAATTAGATGAAATAATCGCTTCAGGCGAAATAGATATTGTGATTAATGGGCATATGCATTTTCAAACATTAATCCAGTTTAACAACCTATCGCTAATCAACGGAGGTTCTCTAGTCGGTAAACGGTGGCCAGGGTTCTCTCTGTTAGACTTGGAGATTGGACAGATTCAAGTCCTCGAATTCGAAGGTTCCAGTGTCCGCAGAGGAAAATCCACAACGCTAAGTCATCATTCATCTGAGTGGGATGATACGCAAGACTTTTCAGGCGATTGGGACCCAGTCTTATTGTTTGAGGTCAAATAAACCAAACTTGTCGTGAACCTGACTACCCAGGAAAATATTGTGCGGGAAATCGAACAACTCGAGGATTTTGTGACCAGCCCAAGATTTCAATTTCTCGACAAGGCACAACAGTAAATAACTTCTCTGGCTCGTCAGGCTTCATCTAAATAGGGAAGCCTGATACTCTCAAGTCCACATTTCGTCGAGAACGCCATAATGACCTTCCGTATGTTTCTCCGTGCCGTTTACTCAGCACGTACCTGTCTTACCGTTGCTGCAACACTTTTTCTTTGCGTTTCAATCATTACCCAAGCACAAGCCCAAAACCAATCGGATGACGACCGCGCAATAGAGGGGGCAATGGGTGCTATGAATGAATTTATGCTTGCCTTCAACGACAAAGATTCAGATGCATGGGCGGCTACGCTGAACTATCCACATGTACGTTTTGCAAGCGGAACCGTGACTGTGTGGGATAACGCAGAAGAATTCTCAGACACAAAGACGTTTCAAACCCTTGCTCGGTCAGGCTGGGACCACTCTCATTGGCTGACACGTGAGGTCGTTTTAGTTTCTTCAGACAAAGTCCACATTGCCGCGTTATTTCAACGTTTTAACGGCGACAACGAAATCATCGGCACCTATCAATCTCTATATATTGTGACGCAAGTAAATGGTCATTGGGGAACCCAGGCCAGATCCAGTTTGGCGCCATGAAGCTAACCTAGTTTTTCTAGCTTTTTAGGCAATTGCAAAGATATTAACAACCCGAGTACCCCCATCGTACTCGCCAACAGAAAAACCGGTGTAAATGATCCACTGATATCAGCAACAAAGCCTCCGACTGGGGGTGAAATCGTCTGAGCTAACCCAAAAGCTAGCGTTGCAGCAGCAAAGCTTGGCCCATAGTCTTCAGCCGTTGTGTTTTCGATCACATAGAATGTCATCAGCGATGGTAACCCGCTGAACAAAAATCCTAGCCCTACACAAGCCGCTAGCACAGGCAAGTAAAAACCCGAAAGCACTATTAACGAGAAAACGGGCCACAGCCCGAACGCTATCGATAACGCCAAACGCGCGCCCAACCGATGAGCAACGGTGACCAAAGTAGGTCCGCCAAATATCATTGCAAAACCCATGACGGTAAATGCAAAAGAGGCGTCGGCACTACTCCAGCCACTATCATCTTCCAGTCTTGTCGTTAAGAAACCCATCACTAATAAATACATGAAACCAAAGGTCCCATAGGCAAGTATAAGCGGCAACCAACCTCGCATTCGCTGCAAAGCACCAAAGCCACCAAACCCAGCTCCGCCTTTAGGTTGCGCTTGCTGGTGTCGGACCCGGAGCAATATAGCAATAAAAACTGCCAAACCAATACCAGCCTGAATTTGGTACAAGCTAACCCAAGCATGATCGCCTTGCGATGAACGCAAAGAACCACTAAGCAAGCTGACAAACACAACGCCAACACCCATACCTGACCCCATCAGACCAACTGCCAAGCCACGTCGCGCCACGGGTAGTGCATCCGCTGCTATTATTGGTGCAGGAATCCAGACAAAAGCACCACCTATTCCGGCGACAAACAATCCCATCGCCAAAAGGTGAGGCGAATTGGCGATCGCAGCGAGTCCGAGACCCGTAACGGCCAAAACCATGCCTACGCGAAAAACATTAAGCAGTCTAAATCGGCTAGTAGCCCAGGCCACCAGCATGGTACCAAGCAAATAGGCGCCAACATTCGCGGCACCAACAAGCCCAGCGAGTGTATTAGAGATTCCCAAATCGTCTCGCACCGCAGGCAACAACAGCCCATAACTAAACCGCCCAAAAGCTTGCGCGACGGTGGCGCCAAGCGCAACAAACAGCACAATTATCCAGCCGTTAGCTTGGCTGGGTTTTTTACTATTCATAGAAAAGCTCAACGTTCATCCCGAGACAAGAGAGTCGCAGCAGTCACATTGCCGGTAACATTCGCCACCGTAAGAAACATATCAACAAAAAGGTCTAGCGCGATAAGTAGGCCAATACCAGCAACTGGTAGCCCAAGGGAGACATACACTGGCGCCATAATCAGTAAGCTGCCACTTGGGATACCCGGTGAATAAAAGCTGAGGAAACCAATTGCTGCCGCTATAACAAATAACTCATAAAAGCTAAGTTCTATACCGAAAAGTTTGGCAACAAAATAGGTCCCGGTGGTACGGGCAATGGGTGACGCAAATTTGAACAAAGTTACTGCGAGGGGCAGAACAACTCCCGAGACTTTTTCCGATATGCCCAGAGCTTTGGTCGCAGCGAACGTGGCAGGCAACGCTGCTAGTGATGAACGCGTGCCAAATCCAATAATCTGCACAGGCGCAACGGTTTTCGCAAAGTGAAGTATCGGCACTCTTCCCAGAATGGCAGCTATCGGGTACAACAAAAGTGTCACAATAACCAAAAGTCCACAGCAAATAACAATAAATGAACCCAATATACCGATAAGCGTTATGCCTAACTTGGCTGCTAGCGGAAAGACCAATGCAAAGATGCCTATAGGCGCTAGCCACATAACCCAGCGTATTAATACAAACATCGCATCTTTAATCGCTTCGAAAAAAGTGACTACCAAAATGCGATGATCCTCTGCAATATGATTGAGTGAAAATGCAAACAAGCCAGTGAAGACCATCAACGGAAGCATGGCATTATCAACCATTGCCTTGAATGGATTAGAGGGTACTAGATGCACCAACCAATCTCGAAACTGTGGTAATTCGGTGTTGCTGGCATTAGCCGTTTTCATCGTGGCCAACAGCGCTTCACTGTCTGCAGGATCGATGCTAAGAGCCGACAATAGCATCGGCGCCAACAACAGGGTGTAAAGGCAACCGATCACAATCATGATCACAAACAAACCGAGCGTTCTAGTACCAAGTTGGGTGACCATACCGGTATTATTTTGACCAGCGATTGCAGTGACCAACAGGGACACTAAAAGCGGGATAATGGTCATGCGGATAGCATTAACCCAGAGTGACCCTACTGGCTCTATAAAACCAGGCAGAAAGTTAAGCACCGGTAGCTCAATTATTGAATAAACTATGCCGCTGGCAAGGCCAAGGCTCAGACCGATCAGGACGCGTGTGGATAGGCTCATATTATTGTCTTTTTACCGAGCTTGGATGTTTGTTTGAATTGTATACATAAAACCACACTGAAGTGCTCATTGCTGGAAATTCAAACCAAACGTTGCATTCTCCTCGAAAATTGCCTATTCATACCTGCGACTTTTAACAGGGTAGGAAAAATGAAGAAGCCAGATAGGAAACTTCGCTCGCAAGCTTGGTATAACAATCCTGACAACCCAGGCATGACTGCGCTCTATCTAGAACGTCAGTTAAACTTTGGGATTACACTAGACGAACTCCAATCCGGCAAGCCAATTATAGGCATTGCCCAAACCGGTTCAGACTTATCACCTTGCAATCGTCACCATATAGAGCTCGCAAAACGCGTTAGAGACGGCATTAATGCAGCAGGCGGTATTTGCTTCGAGTTTCCGACTCATCCAATACAGGAAACAGGGAAGCGACCAACGGCAAACCTTGATCGAAACCTGATGTATTTAGGGTTGGTTGAACTCTTATATGGTTACCCTATTGACGGTGTCGTTCTCACCACCGGTTGCGATAAAACAACGCCTGGGCTATTGATGGCTGCAGCTACCGTAGACATACCGGCGATTGCGCTCTCGGTCGGGCCGATGCTCAATGGCTGGCATAATGGCGAACGCACCGGGTCGGGCACTATCGTCTGGAAAGCCAGGGAAATGCTTGCAAAAGAAGAAATTGACTATCAAGAATTCCTAGAGCTAGTTGCTAGCTCAGCACCATCTGTTGGTTACTGCAATACTATGGGTACCGCATCAACCTTGAATTCACTGACAGAAGCACTGGGGATGTCGCTTCCTGGGTGCGCCGCAATTCCAGCGCCCTATCGTGAGCGCGGTCAAATCTCATATGAAACAGGAAAACGTATCGTTGATATGGTCTGGGATGATTTAAAGCCTTCGGACATCTTAACGCGCGAAGCTTTTGAAAATGCTATCGTCGTCAACTCCGCAATCGGCGGGTCGACCAATGCACCTATTCACCTGAATGCAATCGCTCGCCATGTCGGCGTCGGCTTGACCATCAAAGATTGGCAGGACGTTGGCCTCGACACTTCGCTGATCGTCAATCTACAACCGGCAGGAGAATATCTAGGCGAAGACTACTATCGGGCCGGAGGTGTACCAGCGGTGGTTAGTGAACTAATCGCAGTTGATAAGCTACCGCACCCACATGCGATCACAGCTAACGGAAAAAGTATTAGTGACAACAGTAAAGGCAAAATAAGCACAAATTCTGATGTCATCAAACCCTATGATCAACCGTTGATCGAGAACGCTGGTTTTATCGTATTGAGCGGCAACATGTTCAATTCTGCCATTATGAAAACCAGTGTGATTTCCGAGGAATTCCGTAACCGTTACCTCTCGAACCCGGATGACCCAGATGCGTTTGAAGGGCGAGCAATAGTCTTTGAAGGACCAGAAGACTACCACAACCGCCTTGATGACCCCTCGCTCAATATTGACACTAATTGTATGTTGTTTATTCGAGGTACCGGACCAATTGGCTATCCCGGCGGCGCCGAAGTCGTCAATATGCAACCACCTACCGCCATGATCAAAGCAGGTATTACCTCACTTCCTTGCATTGGTGATGGACGCCAATCGGGCACCAGCGGTTCTCCGTCAATACTAAATGCATCCCCAGAAGCTGCAGCAGGTGGAGGCCTTGCAATATTACAAACAGACGACAAGGTCCGAATAGACCTTAGAAAAGGTGAAGCTAACATGCTGATTTCCGATTTAGAAATCACCAGCCGAGTTAATGCTTTGGAAGCTGCAGGGGGCTTTCCGATCCCTGAAAGCCAAACGCCATGGCAGGAAATATTCCGCGACCGCGTAACTCAATTTGACGAGGGTATGATTATGCGAGGCGCAGACAAGTATCAAAAGATAGCGAGCACCAAAGGTGTGCCGAGACACAACCATTAGTGATTGCTGTATATTTGGAAAGTACAAGTACAAGTACACGGCAACTCGTCGGGTACTTGTACTATTGATGACAAAGACCTTATCACCAGATTGTCAGAAAGTATTTACAGGTTACTTGCGACAAAATCCCAATTGATAATATTCCAGATTTGTTCAAGATATTTCGGTCGGGCGTTACGGTAATCGATGTAGTAGGCATGTTCCCATACATCAATCGTAAGTAGAGCTGTCTTGCCATCGCGCAAAGGACTAGCAGCGTTAGATGTATTGGCTAATTCAACACCACCAGCATCATTTTTGACGAGCCATGTCCAACCTGAACCAAAGTTAGTTGCTGCGGATTTGCTGAAATCCTCTTTGAATTTTTCAAAAGAACCAAATGCAGTATTAATGGCATCTGCAAGAGCACCAGTAGGTGCACCACCACCAGTAGGACTTAAGCAGTTCCAATAGAAAGTATGATTCCACACCTGGGCTGCATTGTTAAATATGCCTCCATCAGCTTTCTGGATAATATCTTCTAATGAGGCGCTCTCAAACTCAGTGCCGACCACCAAGTTATTCAAGTTAGTGACGTACGCGTTGTGATGCTTGCCATAGTGATATTCGATAGTCTCGGCTGAGATTGTTGGTTCAAGGGCATTTTGCGCATATGGCAAGTTCGGTAGTTCGTGGGGCATTACAAATTCCTTAAGTCGGTGATTAGATATCGATCTAGGCGAGACTGCTCTCATCTCACACTCGAAGCACACTTTTGTCCAATGTACTCGAATTTAGACGCCCGTATTATAGTCATCAAGAATTAGCCTGCCTACCACTGTGAACCGGAAAATAAGCAGGCATTCGCAAAACAACAGAAAATGAATCCTAACGTTTAGGCAAGAGATGAGAGGAAGTTTTCTAGCGCCTTGTTCGTCTCAACGGGTGCTTCCTGTTGAATCCAGTGGCCCATACCCTCAATGATGGTCACGCCTCGAAAATCCTCGAAACCAACACCTGGATTAGAGAAACCATCCACCCCCGGCACATAGTTTCGCACGGCATCTTTGCTACCCGCGATAAAACAACCGGGTTGAGTAATTTTCTGTTGTCGCAACGGCATGTTTAATTTCTCATCAAATGACAGGGCCCGATAGCGAGAAATCGGGCCTGTAAAGCCTCCCTTGTTAAACGCATCTACATAGATATCTAAATCAGTTTCGGTCATCCAGTCTGGAAACTTATCAGGTATCACCAGATCATCGAGTAAACCGGCATCCTTTGGCTTTTTCTTCAGCCATTCGTTATGAGGAGCATCACCAGAGAGTGCAAAGTAAATTTTTCGAAGCGCGCTGGCCATATCAGCTTCCACCTCAGATTCCACCAGCATCGCTTTCTGAAAATATAGAATGTAGAAAAACTGATCGGAGTAAATGGTATTAAGCACATCGAGTAAGGCGACTTCACTATAAGGTGTGAAAGGTACACTCAGACCCGCGACCGCCCGTATTTGAGACGGATATCGAAGTGCAGTTGCGTAACAAATAGGCGCACCCCAGTCGTGACCAAAAAGAATGACAGGTTCGTCGCTGATACTTTTTGCAACGCTCGCTACATCCCCTGCGAGGCTAGCCAAAGTGTATCCCTCAACGTCCTCCGGCTTTGAGCTTTGGCCGTATCCCCGAACATCCATGGTGGCAACGGCGTAGCCCTGATTGATAAAATAGGCTATTTGATGGCGCCAGGAGTAAGCGAGTTCTGGCCAGCCATGTACACAAAGAATAACCGGCTTGGTTGTATCTGCCTCACCATAAATCTCAACATGAAGTTGAACATCACCGTTGTGGGCGTACAGCGTTCTACTTTTCTGGTCCATTATTTTACTCATTTTGACAGGTCTATTCGGTGGCGGAAAACTAAACCTTACCGCGACATATATATGAAAGCCAATCTCTCAACGGCAGGGTTCAGAAAAACTAGCCTGCTATTTTTAACGCAGTCTGCTTAAGGTAGTATCTCAACAAATAATATTTAATGGAGCCCGTCAATGAAAATAATACCTTCTGGACAAGCGTGTGGTGCAACAGTCACAGGGATTGATTTGACTCAACCTTTGTCAGCTGAACAAGTGACCGACATTCGAACACAATGGTTACGTCATCACGTCTTATCCTTTCCGGAACAACCGATGACCGATGACGATCTTGAACGGTTCTCACAATACTTTGGCCCGTTTGGCGATGATCCGTTTATCGCGCCGATAGCAGGCCGCGAACATGTTATTGCAGTCTGTCGCGCTGCCGATGAGAAGGCACCGCTGTTTGCCGAGAACTGGCATTCTGATTGGAGCTTTCAAACAACACCGCCAGCCGCTACTTGTCTGTTCGGGATTGATATCCCCCCTATTGGTGGAGATACCTGGTTTGCGGACCAACATATTGCATTGACACTATTACCACCCGCACTTCGATCAAAACTCGAGGGGCTAAACGCGATTCATTCTGCTGTCGGCGCATATGCACCCGACGGTTCTTATGGCGAGGAAGATAGTGTGTCTGATCGTAGTATGGACATTCGTCCGTCAGATGAGGCAAGGGAGACCCAATTACACCCATTCATCAGAAAACATCCTGAAACTGGCGAAGAAGGTTTGTTTAGCTGCCTTGGTTATATCGTCGGGATTGATGGAATGGACCAAGTTGAAGCGCTATCGCTGCTTCGAGAGGTCTATCAGTACCAAGGCGACGAGGCAGCAATTTACAAACACAAGTGGCAAAAAAATATGCTGATTATGTGGGACAACCGTTCTGTTTTACACCACGCAACTGGGGGTTACGAAGGGCATGAGCGACTCTTACATCGCACTACTGTCGCCGATCAGCCCAATCGAGGTATAGAACCAGCATGAACAAATATGAACAGAGCAATACTTTTTTGACGATCCATGACGTTAACTTCCACTATGCACTTGAGGGTGATGCGAACAAACCTCTATTAGCCCTGATCAATATGGCGAGTCACAACCTGACTTGTTGGGAAATTGTGCTCGAAGACCTTCTGGTAAATTACCAAGTACTTCGATTCGATATCCGTGGCACAGGAAAGAGCGGTTGGGATGCAGATGAAAATTTCACATTCTCACAGTATGCAGATGATTTAGCAGACATTATGACAGTGTTGAAGCTACCAAAAGCTTTTGTGCTTGGTGTCGCATACGGTGCTCGAACAGCCGCGAGGTTTGCGCTAAGGCACCCCGATAAGATGCTAGGTTTAGGGCTATTTGATGTTTCGCTAACCCCCCCGGTTGAACAAACAGGTCAGCGCGAATTAGGTGCCGAAGCCCGTAGGCTTTTGGCTGCAGCAGGAGAGCCAACCGTCGTACAGGAAAAATATTGGCGCTTCTATGAAAACAGGGATGCCGCACTAAAAACACATACGGCACACACAGCAGAACAAGACACATCGGAAATGTTGGGACAGCTGAAGGTTCCCGTATTAGTTGCATGCGGCCGGCAAGACATGAACCTGAATGAGGCAACACGCATCGCGAACCATATACCTAATTCTCAATTCAGCATTATGGAAATGACTGGACACTCCTCGCCTTTTTACAGGCCAGGACTGTTCGCTTCATTGGTTAATAACTTTGAGCATAAACTCCGGTCGTAAGATGGCAAGTAGTCATAGAGAAATCGCAAAATCAGGTTGAGAATCACATTGTCATTGTCATTCCCAACCTTGCTTGCTATCCGTTAATCGGAGTTTTAGATGGCTATTCGCGCGCCCAATGAAGCAGTTCTATCTTTATTAGGTCGTGCGCCATAGGGTTGGCGACCTAAAATATCCTCGGACCCAGTCAAATTTTCAATACGGAAAAACAATTCCACTGTGTCACTCGCTTGATAATTCGCAGAAATATCAGCGGTCAAAGCGCTATCTGTTTTTTCAAATGCGCCACAGGAGGCACGCACGCAGGTATCACCAATATAATTGATCGCGAGGAATGCATTCCACTTACTCGCCACCATACCCACCGTGAGGTTCAACTGATTTTCTGGAATATACGGTATCGGATCGCCTTCGCTTACATCACCAAAGAAATCTGTATCTGCAATATTCGTATCAAATTCGCTATCGATAAAGGTATAGGCAAGCTCCACTGGTACCTCAAAGACTGCAGTTGTGAAGAGACTTGCACCAACCATCATTTCAATACCCTGAACCGTTGCAGCATCGCCATTAAAGGCATCACCAATTTCACAATCTGACCCAGATGACCCCGTACATACACCCAACAAGTTGTCATAGTCGCTGTGGAAGTACGTTGCCTCTGCTCGGAGGTTATTATCGGTAAATCGAACCCCTAACTCATAGTTTATCGCTACCTCCTCTTCTACGCCGGGTGAATTACTTGGTGCTGTAAAGCCTTTGTGGACGCCGCCAAAGAAACTCGTCCGGTCACTAACTTTATACAAAACACCCATTCCGGGTAGCAAAACCTTAGTATCGTTTGATCTCTGATCACGCAAATTAGCCAAATCTCGAGACGCTGGCGTAGCTGTTCGAGAAGATCGCGTTTCATACCGAGTTCTAGCCTGTTTGATATCCTCAAAGCGTAACCCAGGCGTCAAGGTCCAGGCTCCAAACACGATCCGATCATAAATATGAACAGCCAATGCCTCGGCTTCTTGAATGCGATTCCCGGCATTGCCCAGCAACCCGAGATCATTAAGTACCAGAGAACCCGAGACCTGCTGATAATTGCTGTTGCGTTGCAGCCGATCTTCTTCATCTTCGTGCAAACGAACGCCAATTTCGAAATTGTGCGCCCAGTCTCCTTGCGTCCAGTTCCAGTCCAAACCAAGCTGCACGCCACGGGAATAATATTCACGAGCATTAGAGCGCAACTGGATACTGCCTGGGGCGGTATCTATCGAACCATCCAGCACCTGTTGTAGCTGACCGGCAGTCAACCCAGAAACAACCCCGCCTGTGTTCACAGCCTGGATAATCGAAAACCAGCTTGTGCGGGAGAAATCGCCAGCATCCGCAGAGCCGTCGGCATCCAGACCTTCAGTTTTAAACCAGTCGCGGGCATGTTCATTATTGTAAAAGGTAGCATCGAAGCTAATATCTTTGTTTATCTCCCATTCATAACGCAGGATAACTTGTTTATGCTCAGTTTCAATGTTGTCCAAAGTAGAGAGGCCATATCGACGGTATGCATCATTAGAAAAATCACCATCAGTGAGGCCGAGATAGGATTGATCAGAATTTTGCTCCGCAAATTGTAATTTCAATTCAACACTATGATTCGAATCTACCGGGGCATAGCTCAACTTTGCCGTATAATCTTTGACGTTCAGACCACTATCACCGCCTCGGTCAACATTTTGGAAACCATCTGAGCGCCACTGATGAGTCTCAAGCAGAAATCCAAAACCTTGATCGTTCGTCCCGCCATAATAGCCATGAACTCGATAAGTTGAGTCTTCACCGCCCTCCGCGATCATCCTTCCGCCAGCTTGCTCGGGAATTGGCGTCGAAATCATATTCAACGCTCCGCCAATTGTATAAGGGCCCTGTGTTATCGCTGCGGGCCCTTTTAGAACTTCTACCGCAGACATTCGACCAGCTGTTGGGAAATAATAAGCACTAGGAGCGGAGTATGGTGCAGGTGCGATCAGAACATTGTCTTCCAACAATGTGATCCTGCCACTGCGCTCGGTAGCGACTCCGCGAATACTAATATTTGGTCGTAACCCGTAGCCATCTTCAACCTGAATGGACACACCTGGGATTTGCCGAATAATGCGCTGGATATCTGTGTGCCCCAATCGCTCAATTTGCTCTGCGCTAACATAGTGTGCGCTACCGGCAACCTGATTGCCTGTTTGGCGATCACCAACAATGGTGACCTCCTCAATGAATCCATTTTTTTCACGCCGCTCTTGGGCTTCGCTTGTCTTTGCCGCCAAAACACTTGACGTCGCTATTAATAAAAATACAGCACTTACTAACGATTTACCGGGGAATGATATAATTGGTAAAGATGTACAGGCTAGGATTGGAAAATTAGGTAGAAAAAATTTCATAGTTTAGAACCAGTTATATTCCACCGATCAATGCCGCTGGAACGCTCAAATAGGAATCATTATCATATAGGTAATGATAATGATTCGCAATACGATAAATGAAAGCAGCATAAGGCCTAAACCGCAGAACAAACGTTCACAGAAATATTTGAATAATTTGCTACCTGGCAAGCTATATCACCAGAGGCTGAGGAAGCGCTACCTTAGAATAAGGTAGCGTAAGTATTAGGCGAACAGGACAAGGGCAAGAAAGACGATCAATCCACTACTCACGGTTACGGCAGTTTTAGTCCTCAAACCTGTTGAAGACAAACCCAGCCATGCACCACTTAAAAGCACAAACAGCAGCGCCACTGCCATCACTTTCTGAAAATCCTTGAATAGGCGCGGACCATGGCCTTTATGGAGCTCAATAAGGCGTTTCTGCAAATCGGGATCGTTGCGGCTTATAGCGATCCCATCAACATAAACCTCAAGCACATAGGAGGTCCGCGAAGTTGGTCTAGTCGTAATGGTAGAACCACCTATACGCAGGTATTCAAAATCATGTTCTATTCCTAGTTTTTCAAACACCAATCGCACATCCTCTTCAAGGGTGCTCGATTCAAGGTCCAGTTTCATGTCGACTGGAACATCCACTTTTGTTTCGGTAACGCTACCTTTAACATCAACAAGATATAAGCCACCGGAAATAGCGGTCACAAGTAGAGCCGGCGCAAAAAAAGATGCGACAAAAAGATGTGCTTTTATCCAGAAGCTGCGAGCCATAGGTTTTCTGCCTGTTCGTTTTCAATGCTTTAGTTTTAGGTGATGTCGAACCCTATGTTATGCCAACTTAGAAATCAAACAACATCGTTAGAAATGTCTCGGGCAGGCTTGATTGTATTAAAGCTCAGGTGATGTCCAATACGTCCTCGAGTAGATCCGCCGGAGTATTGTCAGGCAAACGGACATAAGCAGTTAACCTGAAAATGCTACTTTCGAGGACACCAACAAATTCACCATGTCGACCAACGGCTGCAAAAAGATGTTCTACATCATCTTAACCTCATTTCTCACTAGTAACTCTCTTCATGAGACGACTTGTTTTTCTCTTGCTTGTTTAAAGCCCGACCGCTCCATCAGACTCTTGAGATATCGAGTACAATTTGGCTTATAGCGCGCATCCAAACCAAGCGTCGTGCCAAGGAACAATGCGTAGCCGACCGTAATATCTGCCATCGTAAACCTGTCAGCCACCAGAAACTCCCGACCTTCAAGCGCAGTTTCTAAAGCGCGTAGCCGAGAGTGATACCAAATTGAATAGTCTTCAACAACCTGCGGAATTCGCCTTTCCACAGGCTCTAATCGCGTATACCGCAATACAAGTGTTTGAGGAAAAGTAAATGTTGCATCACTGCGGTAAAGCCAGTTGAGATATTCGCCGTAGCCTGGCTCATCAACTGTGACGCCAAGTTTTGTAGGGCCATACTTCTCGGCCAGATAGTGGCAGATACCAGACGATTCCGTAATGGTAGTGTCGCCATCGATAAAGGTTGGTACCGTTCCCATCGGATTCAGGTCTAGATATCCCGGATAAGAGGCCCGGGGAGGAAAATCCATATTAATAAGTTCGTATTCAAGTCCCATCTCTTCAAGCGCCCATAAGGGTCGAAGCGACCTTGCATCAGCACAATGATAAAGTTTCATTCGCCAATAACGGTCTGAGCATCTTCTGCCACGACAGTATTCTCAATGTAGCCCAGCTTCTCAATTTCTACTCGTACTTTGTCGCCCACTTTCATGAACGATCGTGGCTTCATCGCAATACCGACACCACTTGGCGTGCCCATAAATAGCACATCACCAACGTCCAACGTGAACGCCTGAGTAAGGTGGGCGATGGCTTCAAAACAATCAAAGATTAGATGTTTTGTATTAGAACTTTGTCGCTCTTCGCCGTTAACAGTACAGCGAAGATCTAGATCATGCGGATCACCTACTTCATCAGGTGTCACAAGATATGGCCCCATAGGGCCATGAGTATCAAATGATTTACCAATCTGAAAGGTTGGCACCCGAATTTGCCAATCCCTAACGCTAACGTCGTTACCACAGAAGTAGCCTGCGATCACTTCATGCGCTCGTTCAGCGGGTACATGCTTACATTTCTTGCCAATGACCAGACAAAGCTCCGCTTCGTAGTCCAACTTATCCGAAACCATCGGAAGGTTGATGTCGGCAAAAGGCCCAACCGCACAATTATGTTGTTTGTTAAACCACATTTGAAATTTAGGGGCCTCGCTACCGGTCTCAGCGATGTGATCACCATAGTTCAGCCCAATCGCCAAAATTTTACCAGGCAAGGGTACTGGTGCATGAAGTACAACTGATGATATTGGAACGCCGGACTTACCTTCGGTTGCCGCTTCTATCGCCGGCACATCAATACCGCCAGCCAGCAATGCCATCATGTCCCCATCGACGCCATTATCGGAAAGATCAATAACTTCATCATCACGCACTAAACCCACTCTTTGGGTAGCTTCCCCTGACCTTGAGTATGTTGCAATTTTCATTTGTAATTCCTCTTAGGTGATTTCTTATAATCAGTTGTGTCTTATCTGCAGTCCCTATTAATCGTGATTTATGTACGTCTAGTCGCCGGTTCCGCTAGTGCGGCCGATGAGTAAATTTGATCAAATCCTTTATCACGTTGTTTTAGAGACACAATTCTCTGATGGCCAGCCAAAACAGTTGGATGCTCATAATTCTTAAGCGCAGTGATAAAGCTCGGTCGTTCTTTCAACAATTCCGCATATGCCCGAACCAAAGGCCTAGCATCGGTCAGTAGCAGATCCTGCCAGTCAGCTTCTTCAAAACGATCAAAGATTACCATCATGCCAACATCGGCTAAGGTAAATTGCTCACCGACAAGATAAGGTCCGCCGGTGGCACTCAAACAAGCTTCAAGGTCTCCCAGATGCGCTTTCGCCGCTCGAAACGATCGTTGGACTACTTTCACCATTGGCTTGATACTCGCTAACCGTTTGGGCCCCCGCAGCTTCAACACTAAAAACAATATAGCGCGCTGCTTAAACCGGTGAAATAGTAAACCCTCAAAAATTCGTATAACGGGTATTGATTCAATCATGGTGGCAAAAATAGGTAAAGTCAGACCAGGCACGGCATTACCGAGGGTTTCTTTCATGCCTCCAATTGGGTCATCACCAATCAACGATGTCTTATAGACCCAAATCTCCATAGTCTTGCGCTTGGCCTCATCCTCGGGCACAAGTTTTAGCGGTGTTTTTGAATGCAAAGCTGCGTAAATTAGCTGATCATGAGATTCATAAACCGGATGCCCCTCGTGAACCAAGACTGGCACGAGAGCCCCTGGGTTCACCTTCAGAAAGCGCCGGGATATATTTTCATACGCCCCTGTTTCGATCAAGTCGATGTGGTGTGACCTGTAGCTAACACCCAACTCATCAAGACATACGCGGATCTTCTTGGAGCATAGAGAAAAAGAATTATGATAGAGCTCCCAGGACTGATCAAACGGTAGCGTGATCGATGGATGAATACCCCCCGCCATTGCAGACGTTTTACGCTGGTCCCTTTCAAACAAATACCAAACCGCGAAAGCAGCGAGAGCAACAAATAGCAAGACTAATCCTGTTGTCATCATGCGCCCAAATCACCTCCGTCAGAATTGGTTGATTTTGCATATGGCAAACGCAGCGGCGCCAATGAACAGTGTGCAATTCGTTTAGCTTCACTCGATGAAAGCTCAACCGCCAACAGCATCATTTCCATCGTGTGATCGATAATATGTTCGGGGTTTTCGCTGTTAAAACTATTAAGTAGCGCGTTTACAAAACCACCAAACAAGAACAGCGCCGAAACTTTTTGGTCTGACGCCGTGAATCGGCCGCTTTGCAGCCCCATAGTGAAGTCTCTGCCGCTAAACCCACCAAGTAATTCATGAAGCACTTTAGCAGGGACACCTGAGTGCTCCAGAAACCAGCGCCAGTGTCGATCTCCGTGAATAATGCGCCCCATATGCCGCCCCGAGAACGCTAAAACCTCGGCAGGGTCATCAAAGTCTTTAACCGCATCCTGCAGTAGCGCATCCCAGCGCCTTGCTCTTGCCGAGATTATCGGAACGAGGATGTCGTATTTCGACTTGAAGTGGAGGTAGAAAGAACCATGCCCAACGTCCGCAGCCTCAGTAATCTCTGAAATTTTGATGACATCAATGGACTGCACCAACATCAGACTCTCGGCAGCCGCAATAATTCGCGTCCGAGCTTCCTGTTTGCGTCGTTCAACTCTTGATGTTGGTACTGGATTCATAGAAAAATATTCTAGACTGACTTGAGTCAATAATGATACCGTTCATTTTTAAATTGGGTCAATGCCTTTCTGAACTTTTAATTTGACGCTTACATAGCAGACAGATAAGGGGCAGGCAGGCAAAACAATAATCCTCAATTTCTAAGCGTAGAATCTGAAGAATGGGACAAACAATGACAAAACCTGATTATGACGTCGCAATTATCGGACTTGGTCCGGTAGGTTCAACCGCAGCAATATTATTCGCAGAGGCAGGGCTCAAGGTCATTGCCCTTGAAAGAGACTTCGAGGTCTACAAACTTCCCCGCGCCGTAAACCTGGATGGAGAAATCGTTCGGGCTTTTCAGGCAATCGGTCGAGGCGAAGAGATAGACGCCCTACTACAAAAAATTCGTCCAGGAGACCGTGGCGGTTTCGCAAATTCGGAACGGCAATGGATGTTTGGTCGTGATTTTAAAGATTTTGGCGCGAATGGATGGCAACCAAACAACATGTTTGACCAGCCCGAACTAGAGGGATACCTGCGCGCAATTGCTATTGGTCACAAAAATGTCACAGCAATGCTTGGAGTTGAAGCGACATCGTTTCTCAACCGCGATGAAGCGGTCGAGATTTCTGTAAAAACTGTTGCGGAAGAACGTGATAACGAGGAACTTACAGTCCAGGCTAGATACCTTGTCGCCTGCGATGGAGCCGCTAGCCCAACTCGAAAATCACTGGGGATTCCGTGGCACGACCTAGGTTATGACCACGAATGGTTAGTGGTTGACGTAACGACTTTCCCCGGGCACACCTTAAATAACGATACTGTTCAGGTTTGTGACCCGGACAGAATTGTGACCTATGTCTGCACCAAGGACCCCTACCGTCGTTGGGAGTTTAAGCTGCTGCCAGGTGAATCTCGGGAAGAGATGTTGGACCCAGAGCGAATCAGTTCATTGATTGACAGTTGGACGCCCCGCGACACTTATAAGGTTCGCCGCGCAGCCGTCTATCAATTCCATGCCGCAACTGCTGAAAAATGGCGAGTTGGACGTGTATTTATTGCTGGTGATGCAGCACACCAAACCCCTCCTTTTCTGGGCCAGGGAATGAATGCTGGTATGCGGGACGTCATAAATTTGGCTTGGAAACTGGAACTAGTCTGCAAGGGGCTAGCAGACGACACACTACTCGAATCTTACGAAGCGGAACGAAGCGCTCACGCATCGGACTTGGTCGAGTGGGCTGTCGCCATCGGCCGATTAATGGATCACCTAGCGGAAGTTGAACGGGCAAAAAGACAGGGCGCAAAACCTCCCGAAACACCTGCGGCGCTGAAATCTTCCGGTTATGGCCAGGGTCGCGAATCGCCACCGATAAGAGGCGGCGCTGTTCAACTCGATCAGATAACTGATACAGGATCAACCGGCTATTTGTTTAGTCAACCTACGGTCACCACATCATCTGGAGATTCTAACAAGCTAGATGAGCTGCTTGGGGCCGGTTTCGCACTGGTGTACAAGGAAAGTTTGAGGTTGAACGAAACTTCTCAAAAAATTATTTCCCATCTCAATATTAACCAGATCAGTATCGACGGGCTCACTGAACAGCGCGGTCATCTAGATAGCTTATTCAAACAAAGCAATTGTGCCTTGGTGAGACCGGATCGAATCGTCTATGGCCACACAACGGCTGTAATGGATGAAAACACATTGCTGGCAAACCTTGCCAAACAGCTCTCGCTGACGAATATGCCTTAAAACAAACATCCCTAAAAGCTCGGAGTACAACATGGCGTTACACAGACTGCAACAGATCACAATTGGCGTACCTGACACGGATACGCTTAACGCATTTTATGAAGAAATAGGATTCACAGGTACTTCTAACAGTGGTGCGGCGAATGGCGCTACTAATGCCACCGCAGGCTCCTGGGGAACTCATGATCGACCGGATCAAATCAAACTGGTGGAAGCACCGTATCGTCAACTGCGAATGATGCATCTAGCCTGTGAAGACGAAGCTGACCTTAAAGCAGCTGCAACACGGCTTGATGCAATCGGCGTTTCATATAACTTGAGCCAAGGAAAGCTGACCGTTATTGATCCAATTAACAAATGGCAATATGTGATGACGCCTGAACCGGTCAACGATGTCGCTTTGCACGATAAACGGCTGATGAACTTTCCCGGTGAACGCCCCCGCGTCAATCAAAGGGCTGAGATCCTCGTTGAAAGTGCACCGAGAAAACCTCGTCGCATAGGCCATGTGGTTGCGGGAAGTCCAGACCCAAAAAAAACTGTTGAACTCTGTATCGCACTTGGATTTCGGATATCCGATTCCATTGGCGGCGGAATGGCGGTGTTCATGCGCTGCTCAAACGACCATCATAACTTTCTCGTAACACCGGGCCCAGTGCCTTACTTAAATCACTATGCAATAGAGCACGATGATTTCGATTCGGTGTTTCGAGCAGCATCTTTGTACATCCGATCAAGAGACGAAGAACATAGCATCGCCGGCCCCGGACGCCATCAGATCGGGGGCAATATATTTTGGTACATGTTAGATCCGGCGGGAAATTTCTTCGAGTTTTTCGCGGATATGGACCAGATCGTCGACGATGCTGCCTGGACGATAAAAGACGACTGGGATCACACCGATAGTTGGTCTATCTGGGGAGAACAAAAACAACCTGAGGTCTTTTTTGTGCCTAAAGACATGCCAACCATCATACAGGGATGGGAAGCGAGTCAATAGGAGGCATAACTGGTATTAAGCATCATAACTCACTCATGCGGGCAACCAGCGGCGCTCTGAGATCGAACAATTATCGCTAGGGCGCTGCGTTTGATCAATGACTGTGAACGGTATCAGTTTTCCTTTTGCCGTAACAATACAACTCTAATGAGATAGTCGCTGTGCGCAGTACTCAATTCAATAAGCTGATTCAGCGCCGCTAGGAAATATTGACCCTGCCCAAGGTGCATCAACCAAATAGCGCAAGCTGCAGATGAATCTTTAATACCGCCGAAAGGGCACGAAGGAATATTCTCAATTGATGTTGGGGTTATCTGAACCGAGCCACTTGCGCTCACCTGCCCAAGTGGCACACTAAGTTGAACTTTCATCAACCCTTGAAACAAAGAAAGAGAAAGCTTCTTTTCATTTCTGAAAAGTTGGTATGCCAGATCCGGCCCATCGCAACTAAAAACATACTGATCGGCCTTCACTGTACTGGCGCATAGCAGGAGAGAAAAAACTATCAGCGCCCTACTTGTTAGCATCACCATACCATTCTTTCAATTTGAAAATTAGGCGCATAAGTTTCACGGAAATCAATGGAATCAACAGATTCAACCACATGCCATACTCAAGTAGTACAAGAGAAATGGGTAGTAACACAGTCAAGAAAATTTCACACGCAAGAATCAGTCCTAAGCACGAAGCATACCTCTCAAAAACAAACTTAACTCTACGATAACAAACATCTCAATAATCAAAATAATCCACAATGACGGGTCTTTTAGTCGAGCAATTTCAAGATGTCAGATAGAGTCACCATTCCTTGAAACCGATGAGCTAATGACCAGCAGCCTTTGATCTAACTACGCTGCGCTTACAAACTCGCTACCACGACTGAGTATCAGCTAAAGACGAACGCCTATCGATCATAGGCACCTTAATCACACCCACATCCACGATAAGAACTCCAAACCCGGCTGGGGTGCTGCCAGAAGTCTATAAAAGATCCTCTAGGTAATATCACAGATCTGTACTGGAAACCCTTGAATCACTACCCAGATTGAAATCTGGCCGATGCACAGGGTATTTGCGGGTTCACTTCCACTAACTAATCAAAGTAACTCGGCACAGCCGAAATTCTTTCATCGCCTTCTTTCAGAACCTTCACGAATATCAAGGGAGCTCCATTATAGCGTTAAATATGTTCAAGCAAGAGATCAGCAGCAAAGGGGCTAGGGTATGACTATTCAAATCAATATCGACAATTATCGCAATTGCATTGCTCTGCGACAAATATTGAGATCACCAAACTGAGCAACTCGTTGTTTGAAATTACGCAGCGCTTGCATGGCTGTTGGCGAACCGATGTGACTAACATGGGTCAAGATTCATCTTTAATAGAAAAATAGCAACACACAACGGATGATTAACTAAGTTGTGTGCGTGCTTGACCAATTCGGTGTCTTCAATAGGACTTAAGATAGGGCATAATATTCATCACTACTCTAAGAAAGCCAATGGCATAGATGCGCTACACCCGGTAATCAAAGATATTTCATCCTTCTAACCCCAGCACTTTTTCGACATGCTGGGCCGAATCGCCAGACGCTTCGTTCAGACATATTTGAGCAACCATGAACAACAAGAAAATTATTTGTGGAACCAGCACTCAGCTAAGTATGGAGCATCGTCACTATCAAGTAAGTCAAGACCAAGCGCTGAAATTTTTAGTTGCGGCTCGCATACTACCTTAGCCCGGATCGTTAGACCAATCCTGCAACTGGCACAGTGCAAGATCGATCAGCTTGTGCCGAGATGATTTGGCGGGCGGCATCAGGTCGTCCATTTTTAACATAAGCAGACAACAACGTGTTCAGCACTAAGTCGCGTTGCGCCCGACTACCACCAATACGGACAACCTGATCTTTAATCGGTTCTAGAATATCGATGGCCTTAGCCCAATCAGCAGCTTCAAATGCGGCAAATGCGCGTGAAACTTCTCCCGGTATTTTGCCTGCCGGAAGCCTGCCCGCTTCGTCTGCTTTTTGTAATGCTTCGAGCCACTGGCTAAATCCTTCATCGTTGCCAAGTGCTAGCGATGGTAAAACACCATGAGCGTCAACAAACACCATCGGCTTTGGCAAATTAGTTTCCTGATATTCCTTCAGTGCTTGCCAACGCTCCTGACTTCTATCGACGCCAGCTAACTCTGACCGCCAAAGTAGTGAGGCACCATCGGTGAACACGTTAATCGCAGGACCACTAGTTGCACCTGGCGCACAGTGGGCGTCATAAATCGGCCAGACAGACTCATACTCACCCAACATAAGTCTAGAGATACATAGATGCCACCAGGCGTGACAACTCAAAAGCATCGTTTCTGGATAATCAACCAACCATGCTTGTAGATAGTCCGCCAGCAGCTTGTCTTCACCAGCTTCATAAAGTGAATGAGCATATATATGGACCGTGTGAGCACTCCGCGGCTTTTGCGCTAACGCTTGCTCGACTAAGTCTCGGCCCTTTTGCCATTGTCCCATTTCTATCAAAGCAAACGCGTAGACAGTCAGAAACCACCAGTCGTCGCCATATACATCTACCAATGGTTCAAGCAATTCAAGCTGCACTGGTTCACGATTGGCGTCACCACCAAACCCAATCAAACCAAACACACTGGTAGAAGGTGCGAGTGCAAAAGCATCACGCGGATGATCCACGAGATGTTTTCGCGTTAACGCGAGTGCATCACCGCTTCGACCAGTAGATAGTAAATTAAATATTTCAATATGGCTTTGCTCTCGGACAGATGTACCCGGTGCTAGCTCAACTGCACGGAGGATACTCTCGCGAGCACCTTTCATCTCGCCAAGTAACATAAAGTGACGTCCTTGCGCGACGTGGCCAAGCGCAAATTCGGGATCAGCTTCCAGCGCTTTATCAAGACCTATCTGCGGATCGTCCGCAGCCGTTAGCAGACTATCTACCGCTTCCATGTAGCCATCACTGGCGGCATTTGATTGGGTACTGAGTGGATTACCGTATTGATCCTGAAGCATTACATCGTTCCTCTGAAAGCTCTGTTAGTGCGCACCACCGTCTACAGCAATAACCGCGCCTGTCGTAAAACTAGCCATATCCGAAGCAAGATAAAGCGCCGCGCCAGTAATTTCTTCTGGTCGCCCGCCTCGCTGAAGTGGAATCGTTTCTTCTGCTCGCTTCTCAAAGGCATCCATGTCCCATGCCTTGGAAACATCTGTCAGAAATGGCCCAGCCATAATACAGTTAACACGGACTTTTGGCCCGTAAGCATGTGCGAACGACAGAGTAAGCGCATTGAGTCCAGCTTTTGCTGCACCGTATGGCTCAGCGTGGGGACTGGGTCGCACCGATGCAGTACTACTAATGTTGATGATCGAGCCACCCTCCCCTGCCATCATGCGCCTGCCAACATTTGCACTAAGCCTAAATGGCCCTTTTAAGTTGACGCCGATAACCTTATCGAAAAGTTCTTCGGTAACTTCGTCCAACGACGGATAAAGCGGGGACATACCGGCATTGTTAACCAACACATCGACTTTGCCGAACTCCTTGTAAACTTGTTCAACCATGGTGTCGATTTGCTCCCAATTTGCGACATGGGCAGCATAGGGAAATGCTTTACGACCCAGCGCTTCAACTTCTTTTGCTGTATCCAGGCAGCTTTCAATTTTTCTACCAATAATGGCAATGTCTGCACCGGCTCCGGCAAAAGCTAGTGCCATCGCCCTACCGAGTCCCCGGCTACCACCGGTGATCAAAACTACTTTACCTTTCATATCTGTCATTGGTTCAAATTCCCCCTTATCATTTATTCAATTCCAAGCTAGTGCCCGTCCGTAAAAACCCGTTCCCGGGTGAATTGCCAGATCTGTTGTTTTAAAACTCTACAGGTTGTCGGGAAGTAGCCATGGAGATGTGTAGTTTTAGGACAAGAACTCGCGAGCAAAAGCAGCTTAACAAGCCACTCCGCAGTTCTTAATCTTCGCTTTTAAAAACCTTTTGAATACTAGAGAAGTCCTTTCGACCGTAGCCTTTCTTAGCGTGGTTAATATACAGGCTTCTGGCGAGTGATCCCATCGGCGTCGAAGCGCCATTTTCAAGCCCAGATTCCATCGCTAAGCCCAGGTCCTTGACCATTAAATCAACGAGAAAGCCTCCTTCGTAGTCATTTGAGGCTGGCACATTTTCCATCACACCGGGATACGGGTTATAAACTTCAAGCGCCCAGTTACCGCCAGAGCTTGTGCGCATAATTTCCGACAAAACCGAAGGATCAAGGCCATTATCCACTCCCAGTTGTAACGCTTCCGCCGTGCCGGTCATCAGCACAGACAACAACATATTATTACAGATCTTAGCCACCTGCCCTGCGCCTGCTGCACCTGCGTGAAAGATATTTTTACCCATTTTTTGCAGGATAGGCGTTGCCTGTTGTAAAGCTGTTTCACTTCCGCCAACGATAAAAGTAAGCGTACCTCCTACCGCGCCGCCAACACCACCTGAGACCGGTGCATCGAGCATTTCAATTCCCTTCGCGGCTGCGGCTTCCGAAACCAGACGACTACTAGACGCGGCAATCGTACTGCAATCAATCACGAGTGTATTTGCACTCAAATGATTAATAACCCCAGCTTCACCGAGATAGAGGCTTTCAACATGGGTAGACGCTGGGAGCATTGAAATAAAAACATCAATATCTTTTGTCGCGTCGACCGCAGTAGCGCAGACTGTTGCGCCTTGCGCTTCGAGCTTCGCCAATAATGCAGGCACGATATCGTAAACTTTAAGTTTATGCCCCCCCGCAACGAGGTTGGAAGCCATAGGCCCACCCATGTTTCCCAGCCCAACAAATCCAATCGACAATTGATCTGACATCTGTATCTTCTCCAAATTAATATTCAACTGATAAAAACTTCTCGACCCGATCTTCTACTAACCAATAAGATCTTCTAGGGGGTGCTTGTGCCAGGGCGCTTCAAAATGAGCATCGACCCATGACTCTGGTACTCGTCCCATCTCTGCATGCGCCCAGTCAGGCTTATTGTCTTTGTCAATCAACAGCGCTCGGATACCCTCAACAAAATCAGGATGCCGGCTACACTGTACTGCAATAATCAGCTCAAACAGGAAAGTCTCTTTGAGACTCATCGTTTTAGAACGCTGTAGTTGCTGATGAATAATCTGTGCTGTTGTTGGCGAACCACCTTTGAAATTTGCCGCGGCTTTTTCCAACCACCTATCACCCTTGAGTCTTTCAACCGAGTCAGAAAATGTCTGAACAGGATTCTCGCTTTGCAAACACTTATCAATAATCTCTTTCACTAGCGCATCAAAGCGAGGCAAATTTCTCTCTGGCATCGCCTGACTTTCACTCTCAAACTTTTCAATTAGGGACATTAACCTTGCTTCAACGTCGGAAACCCAATCACCGTTTTGCAGCTCTTCGACAAAACGTGACTTAAGGTCATAGTCGATAAGATGATCAACGAAGTGAAGGTGCTTTGCATCAGGTCCATTTACCTGACTGCCGGTCCAGGCTAGAAAGTACGCCCAGTGAGTTTCCATCTGGTTACACATCCAGGTCGCCCCCGCATCCGGGAACAACCCGATTGTAATCTCGGGCATTGCGACTCTCGTTTTTTCGGTACCGATTCTTAGGCTACAAGCTCCCATCACGCCAAGACCACCACCCATGACAAATCCATGAGCCCATACTATGGTCGGCTTAGGGTAGGTATGAATCAAATAGTCTAAGCGATATTCACTTTCGAAAAAGGAATCTGCATAGGGATTTGGACCTTTGGGATGCTCGACCATCGAATGGTAAAGGCTCTGAATGTCCCCTCCAGCAGAAAAAGCTTTGTCTCCCGCGCTCTGGAACATCACCATCTTTATTTGGTCATCGATTTCCCAGGCTTCAAGTTGAGGGGTCAGCAGCTCGATCATTTCCAGACTAAGACTGTTGAGTGTTTTTTCAACGTTTAGCGTGGCAACACCTATAAAACCACCGGATGCAGTAGGCAGGGTATGAAAGAGTACAACAGCCACACTATCCATTCTATGCGTTCTTCCATTCTGGCTTGCGTTTATCAAGGAATGCCTGAACACCTTCTTTCTGATCTTGGGTATCGAACAACGCAACAAACTCATCACGTTCAACGGGGTAAGTGGCACCTATTGTAGAATGCCGTGAAGACTGGATAAGTCGCTTGCATGCCGAAACACTGGTTGGACTTTGCTTTTCAACTTTGTCTGCAAGTTCGAGCGCTTTTGCCAGGCTCTCACCTCTACCCACGACTTCTTCAACTAGGCCAATCTTTTCTGCGGTGGCTGCATCAACTCTTTCGCCGCAAAGAATCATCCGTTTTGCCCAACCTTCACCGACCAACCAGGGTAGATGTTGAGTGCCAAGACCACAGGGCAACAAACCAACGGTTGCCTCGGGTAATGCCATTACTGCTTGTTCCTCTGCAATTCTGATATCGCAGGCCAGCGCGCACTCCAAGCCGCCCCCCATTGCATAGCCATTAACAGCAGCAATAGAGACACCCCTGAATTGGCTCAAGGCTTCGAAAGCTTCGCCAAATAGAGTAGCGAGTGTTCGGGCGACGTCTTTGTCGCCGCTAGCAAACATATTAAGGTCAGCACCAGCGGAGAAAAACTTTTCGCCCTGACCCGTGATCACGATGCTGTAACACTCATCATCCTGATTTAGCTTTCCAATCAGATCACGCATCGCAGTCAA
Organism: Candidatus Azotimanducaceae bacterium; assembly: GCA_047629195.1. Classification (GTDB taxonomy): domain Bacteria; phylum Pseudomonadota; class Gammaproteobacteria; order Pseudomonadales; family Azotimanducaceae; genus UBA4582. The sequence goes on along the minus strand of JBLHWY010000001.1, from coordinate 109,753 downwards.
GCTTTCTTCATCCCAGGTGTTGGCTGAGGGATTATTAATTGTTATCTGGGCAGTGTGCCCTTTCATTTCAACGAGGAGTTTATCCGTCATAATCATTTCCAAATTTGAGACTTAAGTAATTTTAAAGTTCCGCAGCGATTGAATCTATTGAATAGAATTAACATCCGCCATCGTCAACAATCTGCGCGAGATAACCAGCCGCATGATCTCGTTAGTTCCTTCAAGAATCTGATGAACCCGAGTATCTCTGATATATCTTTCAAGCGGGTACTCTTGCATATAACCGTACCCCCCATGTAATTGCAGTGCTTGATTACAAACCTCAAAGCCAACATCTGTAGCAAAACGCTTTGCCATGGCAGAATAAACACCTGCTTCGCTATCGCTCTTGTCTACTTTGAATGCTGCCAGCCTGACCATCTGCCTCGCAGCGACCAGATCGGTAACCATGTCTGCAAGCTTGAATTGAAGCGCTTGAAAACTGGCAAGAGGCTCACCAAACTGCTCGCGTTCAAGCATATAACTCTGACTTCGATTTACCGCTGCCTGGGCTGTACCGATTGAACAGGTTGCAATGTTTATGCGCCCGCCGTCCAATCCCTTCATGGCTATCTTAAAGCCCTCACCTTCACTTCCAAGCAGATTTTCAATTGGCACCTCAACATTTTCGAAGGTGATTTCTCGGGTAGGCTGGCTATGCCAACCCATTTTTTCAAGGTTGCTGCCGTAACTAATGCCTTCAGCATCGGCGGGTATCACGAGTGCACTGATGCCTTTAGCTCCGGGCTCTCCTGTTCGCACCATCACGACCAAAACGTCTGTAGCACCGGCACCGGAAATAAACATTTTACTGCCATTGACGACATACTTTTTGCCATCTAATACCGCTCTGGTGCGCAGTGACGCAGCATCAGATCCTGCGCCGGACTCAGTTAGACAATAACTCGCGAGGGTTTCACCAGCGATCAAACTGGGGCAATATTTCTCAATCGCTCGGTCGTTGCCGAAGTTGGCAATCATCGAGGTTGCCATATTGTGAATCGAGATAAACGCGGTGGTCGACGTACAACCCATCGCCAATTGTTCGAGAATAATGCTGGTATCGAGCCGGCTTAAACCCAGGCCGCCAGTTTCCTCCGGGCAGTACATGCCGCAAAAGCCTAGCTCACCAGCCTTTGCGATCACTTCCCGCGGAAAAATCTTCCCGGCATCCCATTGCGCCGCATTGGGTTCAAACTCATTATCAGAAAACTGACGAGCCATATCCTGAAAAGCCAGTTGATCTTCCGTCAAATCAAAATTCATCTGTCTACCCTGACTATTATGTTTCCGTAATCATCTATTTCAGCGCAATCGTCATATTCGAAGATACCACTGCGTCATCTTCGAACCATCTGGCTGTAATAGTTTTCGTTTCGGTATAGAACCGGATTGCTTGTTTACCGTAAGCATGGTGGTCGCCATAAAAAGAATTCTTCCAACCGGTAAAAGAAAAGAATGGCAACGGCACAGGGATCGGAATATTTATTCCAACCTGTCCGACTTCTATTTCGCTCTGAAATTTGCGCGCGGCGCCGCCGGATGCAGTAAAAATTGAAGTACCATTACCATAAGGATTGGCGTTGATGGTTTTTATCGCTTCATCCAAATTGTCAGCATTAACGGCAGCAAGCACAGGGCCAAATATCTCCTCTCGGTAAACACTCATTTCCGGCGTCACATCACTGAAAAGCGTAGGTCCGACCCAGTTACCGTCAGGCAAGCCATCGACAGTAGCATCACTGCCGTCAAGCAGGCAATTCGCGCCTTCAGCTTTACCTGCATCAATAAACCCAAGCACGCGATTCCGGGCCTGGGGGCTAATTTGAGGACCATATCCAGCGTCATCATCATTCCACGCACCAGGTTTCACTTTGGCCATTGCCGCAGCGACATCTGGTATCCAATCTTGCGCTGCACCAACAAATACTGCGACGGATATCGCCATACATCTTTGACCAGCAGCGCCGACTGATGAACCAACCAAAGCACTAATAACTTGATCTTTATTAGCATCAGGCATTATGACCATATGATTCTTCGCACCTGCCATACACTGAACTCGTTTCAGGTGGTCGGTGCCTGTTCGGTAAACATGCTGACCTACCGCGACCGAGCCGACAAAGGAAATAGCTCGCGTATCTTCGTGAGTCAGCAGCGCGTTAACCTGATCTTTGCCACCGTGAACTAACTGAACAAGATCCTTCGGGAAACCTGCTTCATAGAACAACTCTACCAATCTATTTGGAGTCATCGGATCCTGTTCCGAAGGTTTCAATACGAACGCGTTTCCGCACGCAACTGCCATCGGAAACATCCACAGGGGAATCATGGCTGGAAAGTTAAACGGCGTAATCCCAACACAAACACCAAGGGGCTGAATCAAGCTATATGTGTCTATGCCGCGCGCGACATTTTCAGAAGTTTCGCCCATCATCATAGCGGGCACGTTGCAAGCTTGCTCTACAACTTCTATACCACGCCACACATCACCCTGAGCATCGGCAAAGGTTTTGCCTGTTTCCTGCGAAAGAATTTCCGCGATGGCATCATGGTGCTCTTTCAGTAGCATTTGGTATTTCATCATGTATCTGGCACGCTCTGACGCCGGTACCAACCGCCACGATTCAAATGCGGTCTTGGCCGCACTGACCGCTTCATCAATCTCATCCATTGTCGTCAGCGGCGCTTCGATCAACACTTCCTGCGTTGCAGGGTTAGTGACGGGGATCGTTTCACTCGCCTGACTGGCTCGAAAGCCGCCATTGATATACACGTCGATTACTTTGGCCACGATCATTTGCTCCTTGGGTTCTTGTCGTTGTGTTGTTGTCGTACTTGATAGCAACAGATCATATAAAATGCAAAGTTGCAGGTAAACAAGATAATATGCAGTCTGTAACTGCAAATTTACATCTCACCAAGCGATCAAAAATTCTAATGACCGAAATCAACAAACAGCGCGCAACAGCAAAACATGCCGGGCAAACGAATTGGGATGACTTGCGTATATTTTTGACTGTTGCGAGACACTCAAATCTTGATGTCGCAGCCACTTTTCTCCATCAAGACCCCACGACGCTGGGTAGAAGAATAAGACGACTCGAAGACTCTATTGGTGCAACGCTGTTTGATCGATCTCGCAGGGGACACCTGCTCACTAGCTCAGGAGAGTGGTTACTTGATCAGGTTGAGCAAATCGACCACATCATGTCAGATATCGATACCTCAATATCTGGTGAGATAAAGAAGGTGGGAGGAACCGTGAGGCTGAGTGTGACTGAAGCTTTTGGCAACCTTATGGTGGCGCCTTCACTCATAGATCTAACTTCAGCTTATCCTGACCTTAGGATAGAGCTTGTTGCTACCAGTGGCATCTTAAGCGTCTCCAAACGCGAAGCTGACATGGCAGTCCTGCTGTCACGACCAACCCGAGGTAGACTTAAGGTCAGCAAACTAACGGACTACCAGCTTAAGCTGTATGCAACGCCAGCTTATCTGACCAAACATGAGGCTATCACAAAACTGAGCCAGCTCAACCAGCATAACCTGATAGGCTACGTGGATGACCTTATCTATTCGCCAAGTCTAAGGTATTACGACGAGATAGCGTCCGGGTTGACGCCAAACCTGACGAGCTCAAGTCTGCTGGCCCAAGCCCAATTGGCGATTTCTGGCAGTGGTATCGCCATGCTGCCACGTTTTGTGGGGGAACAGCGCCCTGAGCTCTGCCTTGTGTTAGCAGATGATGTCACAATCACGCGCTCGTTTTGGCTCGCCATTCATGAAGACATATTCGACCACGCAAGGATTCAGGCCGTCTTAAAATTCCTGCAGACCTTAGCTGTCGATCAAGCGGGCCTACTTCAAGGTAACCGGCCCGCCTAACCTCAACTGGCTAATGCTTCAAGCGCCTCCCAATGCAAATCACCCATCTGCCCATTTGGATTCACCGGTTGAATACAAACATGATCCGCACCGGCATCGAAGTGTTCCTGTAATCGGTTCTTGATTGTCTCCGCGCTGCCCCAAGCAAATGTCGTATCGATAAACTTGTCGCTAAGCGTATTTATATCCTCTTCCGACAACCCCATTCGGAGCCAATTATTACGATAGTTTGGCAGCCTTTGATAGATCCGTGCTACTGGTCTCGCCAGCTCCCTTGCTTTCTCGGGATCTGCTTCGAGAATCACTTTTTGTTCAACACAGAGCATCGGACCTTCACCCATAATATCCCGCGCCATCCTGGTATGGTCTGGCGAGCTAAAATAGGGATGCGCTCCAGAGGTCTTCTGCGCTGCTAACTCCAGCATTTTTGGTCCTAACGCAGCGATGACTGTGGGAGGCTCTTCCGCTGGTGGGAGGCCGTTGTAGGGGGAGGCACCCATTTTTTCGATATAACTACGCATGGTTGCTACTGGTGGCCCGTATTTAAGGTTTCTTACACCCTCAACCAATGGCTTATGGGAAACACCCATGCCGAGCAAAAATCTGCCACCAGATTGTTCAGCTAGAGACTTTTGCAGAGACATTGTAACGCCAGGTTCCCTGTGATAAATATTCATAATACCTGTTGCCAGCACCAGCTTTTCAGTTTGAGCTAACAACCAGGAACTAAGCACTACAGGGCTTTTCCCTACGGTCTCTGGTAACCAGAGCGCACTGTAGCCAAGAGACTCAATTCGCTTAGCGGCAACGGCAGCATCAGCCGAAGACAATCCATCAAAAAAATACCAGACTCCTAATTTTCCAAGATTCACAGGGCGTACTCCTTAGTTTAAATAGTTTGTGAGAATAGTACGGTACCCGATACCGGACGGCAATTTGATCTTGCAGGAATCCCTAGAGGAATATCATCTGATCAATCGGTTTAATGGTGTTTGGGTCGCACTTGGAGGGAGCTCTCAACAAATCGCTACGGAATTTGTTTGCCGCCGCCAGGATTCACTATCGATATCAAATTTGCCTAAGGCAAAATTGATACTGGATAACTTCAGTTTCTAACCGCAGCGCGTCACTGTTACAATGCCCGAGTTATTTTTTACCGCAAAATACATATTCAAATATAACCAAGGAGCATCCATGGAATTAAAAGATAAAGTCGCTGTTATAACTGGTGGCGCATCGGGTCTGGGTCGTGCAACCGTCAAACGTTTTGTCGCAAACGGCGCAAAATGTGCCATCTTCGACATGAACGAAGAGAAAGGTAACGCACTTGCCGCTGAATACGAAGGCAGTGTAATTTACTGCAACGTCAATGTGACAGACGAAGATTCCGTTATAGCCGGCATCGACGCCACAATGAAAGCATTCGGCGCAATCCATATCAACTGCAACTACGCCGGAATTGGCAACGCCAAACGTACCATGGGCAAGAAAGGTCCTTTCCCGCTCAAGGATTTCAATCTGATTATTCAGGTCAATCTTGTTGGTACATTCAACGTTCTAAGACTTTGCGCAGAAAAAATGGCAGAAAATGAGCCATTTAATAAAGATGGTGGCCGTGGCGTTATCATAAACACAGCGTCTGTTGCTGCCTATGACGGCCAGATTGGTCAAGCTGCTTACTCAGCATCGAAAGGCGGCGTTGTTGGCATGACGCTACCAATCGCTCGTGACCTGTCAGTTCTTGGAATTAGGGTAAACACCATCGTACCCGGCCTGATCGTTACGCCTTTAATGATGGGTGGACAGGAAGAAATGACACCAGAAATTGAACAGGCTATACAGCCACTTGCTAGCCAAGTGCTCTATCCTCGACGATTGGGTATGCCTGATGAAATTGCTCACTTGGCACAAAGCCTTGTTGAAAATGATTATATCAATGCCGAATGTATCCGAATGGATGGCGGCATCCGCATGCAGCCTAAATAAGACATTCTTTGTACGAGTGATTTGTACACTTGATTTATAGAAGTAATTTGTAATCGTACGACCGAATATCCAGGTTTCAGCTATGATTCCTGGATATTCCATTGAACTACTGTAGCGCTAGTACCGTCTTAACCACCTTCATATTGCGCATTCGTAACCGATGATCCATCACATTTGGGAATTGAGAAATATCAACCCTATCAGCCTCTAACCACTGGGCAATAGTGAATAGGTAAATGTCATTAATTGAAAAATCATCTCCCATAACCCACGGACCTTCGAACATTTCATTTTCAATCATCCCGAAACACTCTGTCATCACCTCGGGCATCTTTCGTTTCAATTCTGCAATTGCTGCGCTGTCATCTGCCCATCGAATCCCTCGAACACCGTGCGAATGAGCCGGATGAACTGTAGAACTTAAGTAAGCATTGAATGAACTTACCCGTGCCAGCTCGAACGCATTATTGATGGGTGCAAGCCTTGCATCTGGATATTGTTGCGCAAGATATAACAATATTGCTGGGTTCTCTGTGAGAGTGCCTTCATCACACACTAAGGCTGGCACTCTACCCTTCGGGTTAATTTTGAGATACTGGTCCTCTCGTTGCGCGTTAGTGGCCAAATTCAATTTTATAGCTTTATACGGCGCACCCGACATTTCCAACGCTAAGTGAGATGCGAACGAGCAAGATCCGGGTGCGTAATAAAATTGATACATGAAACTTTTCCTGTGTTGTGATGACACTTGCCAGGCGGGATTGCACTGGGTGATGTAGATATGATTTCATCAACTATGATAAATATCATACCGACTCTGCACACAAGACGGACTAAAATCTATGAGAACATACGAAAACTTAATCCTGGAACAACATGGTTCCATCGCAATAGTCACGCTCAACCGACCAGATAGTCTAAATGCATTCAACAGAGCATTACTCACTGATCTCGGCGAGGCGGTAACTGAAGTAAATACTAACGATGAAATATCAGTTGTGATTTTAACGGGAAGCGGGCGCTCATTTTGCGCCGGAGCTGATCTCGCAGAAAGGACAAAGCCAAAAGTCACCTCTGAGAACCTACTCCTGCAGGTCTACAAACCGATTCTGATGGATATAACGAATGCGCCGAAACCCTGGATTAGTGCAGTAAATGGTGCAGCAGCTGGTGTTGGCAGTGCATTTGCGATGAATTGTGATCTCACCGTGATGGCTGAAAACGCCTATATTTATCAAGCTTTTGCGTTTATTGGACTCATACCTGACGGAGGTGCTACTTGGCACCTAACCCAAACACTGGGTCGAAAACTCGCGTACGAACTCATTGCGACGGGAGAAAAAGTCAGCGCTAGTAAGTGCAAAGAACTTGGGCTTTGTAATCGCGTTGTCGATCCTGAGAACCTCATGAGCGAAACAATTGCCTGGGCGCAGGAACTCGCCACACGAGCGCCATTATCCCTACGCTACGCCAAGCAATCAGTTAATACAGCTGCCAACAGCAGTCTGGAACAAACGATCATCGACGAAGCAACGCTACAAGGGATTTGCAGCTCCAGCGAGGATGCCCGAGAGGGTACAAAAGCATTTTTAGAGAAACGCGCGCCACAATGGAAAGGTCGGTAGTCTTAAGGAGTCGTTGAGAATAGAAATTCCAGCTTCTGCTCGCTAACTTTGGCTGGTAACATCATTCTCAACTTGTTTTCCAACGACTCCTATGCTGGTCCCGTCAACTGAAGTCATTATTCGCGCCCTGGAAAACAGATATCCGGCGCCCGAAAGTACGCTACCCTTATTGCCCAAATCGCAGATACGTGACATTTTGAATAGCCTTACGGTTAAATTGGCCGAACGCGCATCGGAGAATGTAGTTGGCTCTGCGCGTATTCTTCCAGTTATTGCCGAACATGCCAGAGAACATACTCTGCCTTCAACCGAATTTGCGCTTCTATCTTGTATTGATGATTGCGCCACCCTCGCACTCAGACTTGCCAAATTGGAACCAGAGGTAACTGTACTGGCGCACCAGTTGATTCCCTTGTTATCAAATCAAATATTGCAATACCCCGGTCTGCCTCTGAGCAACACGGTTTCGGTGTTGCATCTACTGGATGATCTAGCATCAGCATTAATTGGCTGGGTTCCGGGACTCGGCCGCGCTGGTGACAAAGCATACGAACAATTCAAAGATGCCTGTAACGCAGCAATAGAATCTGAGGCCAATCTTTCCTCAATCATTAGCGAAGTTAAAACATTTCTTGAGAAAGAAAATCAACGAATAGAAAAATTAGAATCTCGTCTCGCCAATTCCGAAGCAGGCGTACTTCGATCCAGGCGGTCTCGGCACGAAGCTGCTGTCATGATCAACAACGCAACTCAGGATCAGAGCCTGACACTTTCGATTACCAACTTTCTACAGAACCCTTGGTTCGATTCAGTACAATTACTCCACCTCAGCCACGGCATAAACAGCGCGCAATGGCAACAGGCAACAAAAATCACAGAAAAAATTGTATGGGTTTACCAACCCTTGTCTCAAGCCTCTGAAGTAATTGCCGATGAAAAACAAAAGTTATTTCGCATCATCGAAAGTTTACCTAACGAAATCCGGGGACTTCTCGTTTCCCTGAAGCATGACTCAGATAGCGCTGAAAATGCTCTGGACAGCTTCGAGCAGGAACTTTTTCTATTGGCCACTGGTGAGAATCTTGCGCTCGAGGGTTTCTCTCCTATTACCTTAAACCATGACGTTGCGTACGGCTCACAAGTCAGCAGATTATTATTGAAAAAAGTGGATGGCTATCAGGCCGGACAATGGTTCAGTTTCGAGGAAGAAAACAATAGCACGCGAATCAAGCTAGTTCTGAAGTCTGATGATCTGAAACAGCTCGTTTTTACCAACCGAAACGGCATGAAGGTCATGGAGAAAAGCTTCTCAGAATTTGCCTACTATTTGTCATCCGGCGCTTTGAAAGCGCTGAATAAAGATCGGATCTTCTCGAGCACTTTTAGCGCCCACTACCGAGGTTTAATCGCAGAGCACGAACGCCAACAAAGACTGTATGCAGAAAGAAAAGCCAAGTTTGATCGCCAAGACGCAGCAAGAAGAACTGCTAGCCAAAAAGCAGCGAGCGAAGCTCAAGATCTTGCAAAAGTTACAGAACAAGCTAAATTACTAAGAATAAGAGGAGCAAATGCGGATTCCCTAGCCGAGGCAAAATCAGCATTTGGCAAAGAGGAAAATGCAGAAACAGTCGCCGGGATAATCAAACAAATTCAAGCCCTTCACGTGGGTAATTGGATAACGCTGCACGGACCCGATGGAAAAAGTGAAGAATGCAAGTTGGCAGTCCGTCTTACTAATGCTGACAAAATGATATTCGTAAGTAGAGCAGGCATAAAACTCGGTGAGTATTCAACCACGGAGCTCGCCGAAATCATTTTGGCGGGGCAAGGAAACATTCAGGTAGAGAACGTCGAGTTCGAAGACACCTTGGCACAAGTCGTTACAAAATTACGTCAAGACAGGAACAAAAGTTATGACGACCTTACCGGCGAATGAACATCGAGTCGAAACAAGAATAGAAGTTGAAGAAACAGTGTTCATTGAGGCACTTGCTTCAACAGGAACCGCTCCCGGCAATGTTATTATCTGCAATTCACTGGACTTGTCAGCGAATGGAATTCAGGTTGTTGTTGATGATGAAATAAGTGCGGGTAGCATCCTCCGACTATGCATCGACATGAAAAATCAGGAGCCGATTTTTCTCGTTGGGGAAATTATGTGGAAACGGCCCGATCCAGACTCTACAGGTCACAGGCTCGGATTTCTTCTATTTGAATCGGATGATACGGACATACAGCGCTGGAAAGAGTTAATGGCTGCGCTACTCGCACAACCAATAACCCGGCCAGAAGGATACGACTAGTCTGGTAAACCTAACACTCGCTTAGCTACAATATTAAGTTGCACTTCTGATGTTCCGCCTTCAATAGAATTAGCCTTTGATCTTAACCAGGCTCTCGTATCTGTTAGCTCACTATCTTTGAACTGATCTCCTTCCCAACCCAACATCTGCGAACCCATGGCCTTGATCATCAATTCATAACGTTCAATATTTTGTTCAGTGCCATAATACTTAAACATGGAAGAGACAAAACTCGGCGCTTTAGTTGATTTCGATTCTTCAACACTCCTCCGAGTTGTCAAGCCAAACGCCCGCGAATTCATTGTATGCTTGGCAATTTCCGAACGAAGATTACTATCTGTTAGCTTGCCATCTTGCAAACCAACGTACTCAGTTGCTATCTCCGGCAGAGACTTAGTCTTTTGCCCGCCACCACCACCGCCGATCATGGTGCGCTCGTACTGAAGTAATCGTTTCGCAACAGTCCAGCCATCGTTAACCGTACCTATCACATTCTTTCTTGGCGCACGTACATCTTCAAAGAACGTTTCGCAGAAAGGAGACAGTCCGCTAATAAGCTTAATAGGTTTCACTGTAACGCCCGGAGTCGTCATATCAAACAGTATAAAAGTTATACCGTTATGCTTAGGCGCGTCAAAATCTGTACGCACTAGACAAAAAATCCAATCCGCATTATTAGCGCCTGAAGTCCAAACTTTCTGGCCATTGATAATATAATCATCGCCATCAACAATAGCTTTAGTCTGCAGGCTAGCAAGGTCTGATCCCGCATTGGGTTCACTGTAACCTTGACACCACCAAATTTCGCCGGAGGCAATTTTAGGTAGATGTTCAGCTTTCTGCTCTTCACTACCGTACTCTAACAACGCAGGCCCAATCATCGAAAGCCCCATGCCAGCCAAAGCTGGGCGAGCATTAATATTCCCTAGCTCCTGGCGCAACACCGTGTTTTGGTCAGCATTAAGGCCAGCTCCACCATATTCAGTCGGCCAAGTCGGCGCGGTATAGCCTTTCGCAGCCATTCGATCCATCCAAACCTTAGTGTCGGGGTTCTTATATTGCGCGCGTTTTCCACCACCCGGGTGCTCACTTGCCGGCAAAGGGGTGCGCATGCTTGCAGGACAATTTTCTACAAGCCAAGTTGAAACTTCAGTTCGAAAACTTTCTAGAGAACCAGTTGCTGATGACATTTATCATTCCTTGTGTTCTGAATTTGGATTGCGGTACTTTTTCGAAGTACCAGTTCATAGGTTTATGGATGGTTTTATAAATAGTTCAATGCGTACATTCATTCTTGTATGGATTCATTCTGGTGTAAGTTCAAACAGGGTAATTTCACTACGGGTCCCAACTCGCATTATCGGTCCCCATGTACCCGTGCCTTCATTCACATACTGCCGGGCATTGCCGATCTGATACATACCTTTGATTCTATCGAACACCCTGCTTACTAGGAAGTTAAAGGGATATATTTGGCCGTTATGCGTGTGCCCGCTTATGATCAGGTTTACGCCTGCCGAAGCTGCGGCTTCGAGACCTCGGGGACGGTGAAACAATACTAAGTTGAATGCCTTAGGATCAATCTCCAATCGACCCAACTGACGCTGAACCTGCATAGCATCTTCCATATCATCGATACCGATCACCTGAAGATCTTCTCGATGGTGCAAACAAGCATCTCTTAATACAACAACACCTAAGTTGTCGAGTCTGATCATAATATCTTCAAAGTCTTCATATTTCTCGTGATTGCCCGTGCAGTAGTAAACGGGCCCCGCAACACTTTTCAGAGAGACCAGCGTTTCTTCTTCAATACCAGCTGCATCAATGAAATCACCCGTGATACAAAGGAAATCAGGGTTCAAAGAATTCACCTTGAAAATCACTTTCTCTAGAAACCTTCGACTTCTAGAACCGATATGAACGTCAGAAATTTGCACAAACCGCACCGGGCTCTTCAATTCCGGCGCCTTAAATTTTACGACGACAACTGACGGTGTAAGGGCATTCAATGTTCCTAGCAATGCAACCAGCGAAGAAATTGAAATGACACTAATAGCCGCATTCCTGCCGCTAACAAGGTCAGCAAAAACCAGGATTTCAAAAAACATAAGAGAACATAACACCAACGCGCTCATCCCCAACCAAAGATCAGAGGCTCGACGTAACAGTATCGCCCAGACCTGATTCCGATCACGCAAGAAGGCTCTACTCAATATTTGGCTTCCAGTAAGGGGCACTAGAATCAGCAAAGTCATTAGTGCATTTAAATCAAGCCAATGTGCAAGCCTCAAAATAGGATAAACAAACACAGGCACGTGCATTAGAATCGCCATCAGGTAGAAGTTCAACCAGACGGAACGCCGAACATTCCCTTCGGTGGCGCTACGATCAGCTTCCTTACTGGCTTCGTCTTTTGTACTGACACTCTCACTCATGAACTAAACATAACTCTCTGCCTCACTGAAGGCTCACACTAGAAAAACGCTCTCCTCTTGGAGAGCTTGAATTTAACTCAAAGGTTACCGTTTGATTTCGATCTGAGACTAACGACAGCGGCTGATGCCTTCTCTCTGCTAAAAGTCACTTTTAGACTTCACTTTTCGAAACATCCTCAACTTTCTGGGTAGGATGAATTAGGCTAATCATGCGCCAACCATCAACTGGCTGAAAATTACTTTCCGTCGTAAACACGCTTAATTTACCATTCGGGTCGACGGCAAACAAAGGCACATAAACCGCATGATTACTGTCTTCATCACTAGCTTGATATCTTTGTTCGTACTCAGCCAATCCAAACTCATCTGTCAGGAGAGTTGATTTGATCTCGGCACCCTTAGCTATCCAACCGGCAATTTTATTGTAAGTTACGTCGTCCTGAAACAAGCGTTGTCCTCGAAAACGATGAGATATAAGATGTTTGTCCGTCACTCCCTCAGCGTTCGTGGGAAGTTCGTAAATGCTCTTAGCACCAAATACGGACTTGAAATTGACCCCCATCAACACATCAAAATCTGAACGTCCAGACATCGCCATTAGCTTACCTAAACCAGCTAATTCAAGATGCGTGTCAGCGTGTTCAGACGCAGGGTTGCCGTAATAAGTTGTAAACCCTTTCATTCTTGCAGTTCGAACATTGTCATAATTGCTGTCCACCAACGTAACGGACAGATCAGCTTCCTCTAAAACAGCAGCCAGTGTCTGGGGCACAATACCTGCCCCAATAAAGAGCACGCCTGATGGCGCCGGATCACGGACACCAAGCAAGTTGGCAACAGGCTTAGCTGTGATGCTCTGAACAACAACTGTGCCTATGATAATCAGGAACGCCAAAGGTACAAAAAGTTTCGCCTCGGGGATTCCAAGCTCTTCCAGTCGGAGCGCAAAGAGAGCAGCAACTGCGGCGCATACGATCCCACGCGGACCAATCCAGGAGATCAACAATCTCTCTTGCATGGTAAGACTACTCCCTAACGTGGAGAGCATTACTGCCGCAGGCCTAGCCACAAACATGATAATAAATAGAAGGACCAACGCGCCGTATCCCACCGAAGTCAGCGTGTCGAAATCAACCCTCGCGGCAAGCAGGACGAACAATCCACTAATTAGCAAAATACTCAATGTTTCTTTGAAGCCTAGGATATCTTCAATCTCAACATCTTTTTGGTTCGCCATCGCTACACCAAAAATTGTCACTGCCAACAAGCCCGACTCATGTTGAATGCTATCTGCCGCAACAAAAACGAGAAATACCAGTAACAGCGTGACAACTGAATGTAAATGTTCCGGAATCCAATCCCGCTTAAGTAATTGCCCAAGACCAAACCCTGCTCCTAGCCCCAAAACTAAGCCTACCAAAAGCATTACGGCAAAGATTGTCGCCATGCTACTAAGCGCTGAACTGCCAGTGGTTGATATATAAAAAGAAAACATCAGCACAGCAAGCAGCGCGCCCAATGGATCAATAATAATGCCTTCCCATCTAAGCACGTTGGCCACTTTCAAATTGGGTCTCACAGTCCGTAACATCGGGACGATCACTGTGGGTCCAGTCACAACGACCACGGCCCCGAAAAGAAACGCAAGTTTCAGGTCAAAGCCAATAAAATAATGGACGGTGATACTGGTGATGACCCAGGTCACGAGCGCGCCAATGGTCACCAGGTTACGAACAGAGGAGCCGATGCCCTGAAGTTCGCTGAATTTGAGCGTCATACTTCCTTCGAACAAGATCACAGCGACAGCAAGAGAAACCAACGGAAACAACAGATCTCCAAACAGGTCATCTGGAGACAAAATCCCCGCAACAGGGCCTACCAGCAAACCCGCGATGAGAAGAAACAAAATCGCGGGTAAACGCAACTGCCATGCAGAGATCTGCGCAACAATAACAAGTAGACTGATAAGCGCAAAAGCTGCCAAGGGTTCAAGAATCAACATATGAAGGAAACTCAACAATTAATCAAAAATGACGTCACGAAAGCTGACGTTTGCTCTCAAACTCGTGGTTCGATGCCGGAATCGGTCGATTGTATGCGTAGTAAGCCGTTGGTAGCAAAACAGAACGCCCCCCTTTAGTAAATTGGAACCTCCAGATTTACGCTGATCAGACTCATTCGGACGACATTACTCGCGGTTTCAATGGCGTTGATCAAACCAGTTGACGATCCACCAATAAGGCAATTCATTCGATAATTATCGAGCTTTTCGGCAAAATAAAGGACTCATGAACCAAATTTTGCACCAAATTAGGGAAACTCGAAGAAAAATGAGCCAGTAAGCTGCATTTCGTAGATTGAATATTTACATTAGAGTACGAAGGCACTATTGTAACGTGACCTACATATCCTCTGTGGATAGTGGGATAAAACAAAAAATATATGTAAATTTACGGGGAATCTCTATGGCTAGTCGCTACTCCGGCTTGCAAACGGCATTTGTCGCTGCAGCCCTTCTTCTGCCTACCTACTCCTTCGCTGCATCATCCAAAAGGCAAATCGAGGAAGTTATCGTCACTGCTGAAAGACAAGAGTCTTCAGTACAAGATACTTCAATCTCAATTACCGCTTTTACGGCTGATACAATCGATGATTTTGGTATTCGTAATCAGTCAGACCTGCAGAATTTGGTGCCAGCAACCATTATTTTGCCTTATGACGCATCAGTGCGCGGTGTTGGTAGAAACTTTCGAGCTTTGGGCGGTGACCCAGGCGTCGCAACCTACATGAACAACGTCTACTCTGAAGACTTGTATACAGCAACCATTGGCTCCCTATGGGATGTTCAGCGGGTTGAAGTACTACGTGGTCCACAGGGTACCTTGTACGGCCGGAATGCTATCGGTGGTGCAATCAACTTTCTATACAAGAAACCAACAGATGAGTTTGAAGGCGCTGTAAAAGCGACCCTTGGTACTTATGGCACCACTGACGCATTCGGCATGGTTTCTGGCACGCTAATTCCTGACGTCCTAACTGGACGCGCAACCGTTTCAAGTAGAAAGCACGATGGCTACTTTGAAGAAAGAGGCACAGGTGCAGACCTTGACTCTGGTGATGAGATCAACGTTGCACTTCAATTGGAGTGGAGAGTCAATGACGCCATCAAATTGAATGTACGTAGCAACAAAGCTTCTGTCGACCGAACCTTCGGTGGTGCCGATGGTGGTGGTTTGATCGTTTTCCGTGGTGAGTCTCCCAATGGTGAATCACGAGATCTTTCTTCAGCCGGCTTTGGTTATCGAGCAATTGATCGTACTGTAACCGATCCGCTGTCAGAAGCCTTCTACGTAAGCTCTCAGCCAATTTACACCTTCAACGATCCTGTTAACGGAGGCACGCTAGACGCTCAGAAAACTCGTCCCGGGGTAGATCCTGTAAGAGCTCTAGGCGGAACAGCCATAAGCAGCGCGGGCTCATTGATTAATCATGCATCTGGTAGTTCGGCAGCAGCCAACGAGTGCCTGTTTACCGATCTTGACGATA
Source organism: Candidatus Azotimanducaceae bacterium (assembly GCA_047629195.1). Lineage (GTDB taxonomy): Bacteria > Pseudomonadota > Gammaproteobacteria > Pseudomonadales > Azotimanducaceae > UBA4582. Next base: position 93,928 of record JBLHWY010000001.1, on the reverse strand, counting down.
TTAGCGGTAGCGACATTTGTGCTGTAACAAACGGTAACAGCTACGAGCTCTTCGACCAGGACGGCACACAGTTTGAAGCCGAATGGGAAGTGAGTGACAGCATCGTACTGAAGTATATCTATGGTCTAAACGATCTGCTTTACGAACGTGTGACAGATGATGACTCATCTTACAACACAGCGAGTGACCGACAGTTTTATGTCAACCACGAAGCTGAATACCAATCACATGAGTTTCAGGCATTTGTTGACGTCACTGATTCCATTAGTTTCACCTCAGGTATCTTCTTCTACGACGCGACAATCGACCAGCGCGGAGATTTTTACAGTGATGCACAGGCGAGTCAGTTCACTGATTCTCACCCGATTTCTATGGCTGTTTATGCAGCAATAGACGGCCTAGCCGGTGTTTTCCAGGCAGAGCAGACTGGTCTCTATACTGCGCGCGAGGCTGCGGGTGGAGATAATGCTCCTTATTTCCAACAGGTTGCCAAAATTGGTGCCTGGACGGGTGATCCAGGCGGCATCGGGCTTGATGTTTTACATGGTCCGGACCAGATTGCTTCTGATCTTCTCTACGCCACTCAAACTGTACGTGAGTCATTTGCTGCTTACACACAGGCTGTCTGGGATATCAATGAGGACTTCACACTGACAGCAGGTTTACGATATGCCTCTGACAAGGTAGAAGCCGAAGAGAATCTGTGGCGTTACAGGGAAAATGACGCTGGCTTTGCTAATCCTTTCGGTAGCTCTGCTAGTCCTTTGGCTGCGTTAAATATCGCCCGAGGCGCACTTGATCCAGTAACATTACAGCCAACTGGTACCACCCATTTGAATCTTGGTGGTGTTCCCAGCAGCCTTTCAGTCTTCCGTCGTTTACAACGCAAGGACACCAAAGTCACTTGGCGTGTAAATCTCGACTGGGCCATGACTGACAACATACTCTGGTACGGTAATGTCACAACTGGCTACCGTGGTGGTGGTTACAACCTTGTATTCTTTAGTCAAACAGCGACCTATGGTCCTGAAGAGCTGATTGCGTATGAAATAGGCTATAAAGGTCAACACCTTGATAACACCTTACAGGTTAACGCTTCTGCGTTTCTTTATGACTATACCCAGATCCATACTTCTGGTTCAGAGGCGACAACCTTAGGCGGTGTCACAACATCTATCCTGCCAGCACCTGGTGCAGAAGTTAAAGGGTTTGAAGTTGAAGTTCTCTGGTTGGCTACTGACAGCGTTACCCTTGGTGGTAACTATTCATACACGCCAAGTAAGTTTAATGAATCTTTGTTGTTAGCCAACACAAATGATCCTCGAATTCCACCGAGCCTCTTCAGCGCAGTTGATATACGTAATGATGTGAACGGCAATCAGCTACCTAACGTTGCTGAGAATAAAGGAACCGTATACGCAAGCTACGGCTTCCCATTCAGCACAGGTAATATGGAACTCTTGGTCAACTACAGCTGGGTAGATGGCGTGTTCCACACTCCGTTTGCTGATTCTTTTGACGCAACCCCTGGCTACGAGCGAGTGGACTTGCGTGCTACATGGAAGAATGATGATGAAAATATCATCGTTGCTGGCTTCGTCAATAACTTGCTTGATGAAATCGGTATCCGCCAGTTAGAAACTCACGGTGAGTCAGAAGGCTTCCGTCGAACTGGTCAAGTTACAGAGCCACGAGTGGTTGGTGTTGAAGTTACTTACAAGTTTAACTAGACCCAAACCAAGTAAGACAGAAAAGGGAGCCTAGTGGCTCCCTTTTTTTTGGCTCCCTTTTTTTGGCCCCCTTTTTTTTGGCTCCCTTATTTGGTTAGTATTTTATCAAAACACCGTCAGTCCAGAACCGGCGTCCCATTTCAGACTCTTCAATACTCGGCATACCCTTGCGATACTTTCGAGCTTTATCAGCCATTCTTTCACTGACCGCTACATCACCTAATGCAGCATAGGTTTGTGACAAGGCCAAGTAAAAATCTGATTCGTCCTGTTTCAACGGAACAGACCTTCGTAGCAGAAGCAGCGCTTGTTTGTACTTCCCGTCCGTAAGCAGCAGTTTTGCCCGAAAGAAATGGTAAGAAGGATTACGATCGCGATAGCCTTCAACTCGCGCTGATATCATTTCCGCTTCTTTAGCTCGCCCTTGAAACCGGTATAAACCGACGAGGTTACTCAACGCAGAATAATTTTGGGGGTTATGTTGAGGCGCTTTCGAATAAATATATTCAGCTAGATCAAACCGGCCTGAGCGCTTTATCACGGCGCCAAGGTTGTTGTAATAGAGTGCCAATGCGATGTCATCGGCAATGGGCGCAGAATTATAGTCTCTCAGCACAAACTCAGGCAGAAAACCGAGGACATACCGGACTCCACCTGACACTTGAACGGTTGCCACACTATGCTCATAGCGAATCATCGTGCCATCAGTGTGATTCCAACTAGGCTTTACTTCAACAGTTTGGCAGCCCAACTGGCTTATCAATCGCTATTCGTTCGGCCAACGGACTTTTTAGTTCACCATGCTGCTCACGATGCTGCCGTTATCCAAGCAGTTCTCCAAGCAGTTCTCGAGAAAACCGACATTATGGATCGAAGGGTTCTGCGCCAAAAGTTTCAATCATCTGCGTTACCTTGATCTTCACCTGCTCCAATTCAGCCTCATCAGTTCCACGCATCACAAGGTTGGTACCATAGCCCTTTTCTCGGTAGAAAGGATAACTTCCAAGATCTACATTTGGATGTTGGTTCTGGATATCTTCAAGCGCTCCTGCAACTGTGCTTTCACCTAGATACGCACCCACCGAGCGCGACCTGACCGGTTTGGCGCCTTTTATTTGCTTATCACTGAATGTACTCGCCATGGCTTGCATGACACTTGGCACCCCGGCCATGACAAAAACATTACCAATCTGAAAACCCTGGGGACCGCCCGTTGGGTTGTCTATCAAAACACTTCCTTGAGGTACCCTCGCCATTAACAAACGTGATTCCATCACTTCAGCGGAAGCGTCTCGTCTTCTTATGACCGCCTCTATCTCTGGATGCCTAATGACCTCAACACCAAAAGCTTTAGCCATACAGACTGCAGTGATATCGTCATGGGTTGGTCCAATGCCACCAGTGGTGAAGATGTAATCAAACTTCGCACGACACTCATTCACTGTCGCAACGATCACGTCCTCTATATCAGGAATGACACGAGCTTCCACCAGTCTTACACCAAGCTCATTCAGTACCTTCGCTAAATGTGCAAGATTTGTATCTTGAGTTCTGCCGGAAAGGATTTCATTTCCGATCACCAGCATACAGCCAGTTACAATTGATTCTGTCATAACTTATCTCTTCGACTCCCTATCCAACGCTCTGTTTAGCCATTTATTCAGACCAGACGTAATTCTAACCGTTCTCAGCACCGTAGCGCTGCTGGTATTCAGTATATCCGTTCAAAGACTTAACATCATCTGGCTTGAAACCTCCTGCAGCTTCGAGCATCTGAATCAGATCTATTCTAAAAGATCGAAACCCACTTCGCACCTCACAATAGGCGCCAAGCGTCCACTTGTTACCCCAAAAATACAAGAGCAGAGGCCAAATCGTTCGAGTTGTCACTTCATCTTTCAGGGAACGATACTCGATTTTTAGCTTTGAGTTAGCACCAATAGCTTCGCGAATTTGCCCCAAATTTAGCGAAGCCAATTCGGTCATTTGAAATCCTGGAACAATGATGTCTTGAAGATGGATGTCTGCTTTTAATTTTTCAGGTAAAACCGATTCAATCTTTCGAATAGCAGTATTCGTCACAGAAGCAAGTTTCTTATCGGACCAGGCTCTGACCATTAGTGCACCTAATGCTAATGCTTTTAACTCTTCAGTGTTGAACATCAAAGGCGGTAGACGATATTCATTGCGAAGTAAGTAACCGACCCCAGCTTCACCATCTATCGGAATCCCCGAGCCAACCAAATCGCCTATATCTCTATAAATAGTACGTTCTGATACCTCTAGCTTTTCAGCGAGATAGCGGGCGGTTCTAACCTTACCTTCCTGCAACAGTAACATCAGTTGAAAAAGTCTATCTGCTCGGCGCATCGACCTTACTCTCGAAAATTAGCGAAAACACAAACTCTGCTGACAGCACGTTGTCAGGAAGTCTTCTGTATACTACTGGATAAATAACCAGATAAAAACTACAGCAAAGCACACCTAAGAATAGGGCCAAGATGGCGGCGGGACCCTGCGACTCAACTGTCAATTCGGTGATATAGTCATATTGACCTATTTCTGCTCAAGACTTAGCACTGCCAACACTGATACAACTACTAGTGCATATAATGGCACGTATAATAGTGCATGAGATTTTCTGGCAAAACCACGACAAGCGCATCAAAAAAGAACGTCTAAAACAACACAGACAACAATCACCTAAAGACATTAATAGTTAGGAAAACAATGAAAAAAGCGGCAGATGAACTCGATCACATCTACATTAAGGGCGCACGTGAACACAACCTCAAGTCAGTCGAAATAAAGATACCGAAAAGAAAACTTGTCGTATTCACAGGTGTTTCCGGCTCGGGAAAATCTTCACTTGCATTCGATACTTTATATGCAGAAGGGCAACGGCGCTACGTTGAATCATTGTCGGCCTATGCTCGGCAGTTTTTGGGCCAAATGGAGAAGCCCAAATACGACATGATCAGAGGCCTTTCACCGACTATTTCTATTGAACAAAAAACCACCGGCAGAAACCCTCGATCGACCGTTGGTACTATCACAGAAATTTCTGACTATTTACGTGTTCTGTTTGCCCGCGTTGGGCTACAACACTGTCATCAGTGCGGTAATAAGGTACAAAGTCAGACACCCCAACACATAGCCCGCGAGCTAATGAAATTAGCCGCAGGAACTCGGATTCATCTATTGGTACCGCTATTGGTAAACCGCAAAGGAGAACATCGAGAGATGCTCGAAGATGCGAGAGCCCAGGGTTACGTGAGACTCCGAGTGGATGGCGAGATGATCCGTAGCGATGAAATTGAGATTCTGGACAAACGCAAAAAACATACCGTTGAGGCAGTTATCGACCGTCTTGTCGTCAAAAAAGACATACTAGAGCGTTTAACTGAGTCAGTAGAGTCTGCATTAAAGCTTGGCGACGGTATCCTGATAGCAAACGTAAATACAGTCGGGCAACCTAGCAGAGACCAAATATTTTCTGAGCATATGTCCTGTGCTGACTGCGGAATATCTTTTCCGGCACTATCGCCACAAGCGTTTTCTTTTAACAGCCCCCAGGGTATGTGTCTGGAATGTAATGGCCTAGGCACGCAAGTGGCTTTCGACCCTGACTTATTGATTCCAGATAAGGAGCTCAGCCTTGAAGAAGGCACCTTAAAACCCGTCGGTAAGGTCCATCCAGAGAACAACTCCACCGGCTCGATTTATCATCGCCAGGTTTTTAAACAGTTAAAAATTCCACTCGACAAGCCATGGAAGAAACTCACCAAGGCGCAGCAGAACAAAGTGCTCAATGGTACAGGTGAAACCAGGTACAAAATCAATTGGGGCAGCCACGGTACCACGCAATCGCGCTATGAGGGCTTACTTAACCGCCTCATGAGGCGGTTTAAAAACACCCGCTCCGATGGTATGAAAAAATGGTATGCACAGTTTCTTGCGAACTCTCCATGCACGAGCTGTCATGGTGTTAGGCTAAGGCCAGAAAGCGCATCAGTGCGCGTGGCGGATAAGTCTATCGTTGAGGTGTCGGCTTGGACGATAGACCAAACAAGTCGATTTTTTTCTGAGATTAATTTACAAGGCGCTTCCGGCGAAATTGCCGCTGAGGTACTCAAGGAAATTTGCAACCGACTGAGCTTCTTGGTTTCAGTAGGGTTATCTTATCTATCTCTCGATCGATTAGGCCCCAGCTTGTCTGGGGGAGAATCACAGCGGATCCGGTTGGCAAGTCAGGTCGGTTCAGAGCTATCTGGCGTCATCTATATTTTGGATGAACCCAGCATCGGCCTCCATCAACGCGACAATGAAAAGCTGTTGGCGACACTCTGTCGCATGCGAGATATAGGCAATACCGTCGTCGTTGTTGAGCATGATGAGGAAACCATTCGACTAGCCGACCACGTGGTTGATTTTGGCCCGGGCGCAGGTACTCGCGGCGGTAATATCGTCCATGCAGGCAGCGCAAAGAGCCTTGAGAAAAATAGAAAATCGATTACGGGTAATTACCTCTCAGGTAGAACCCAGATAGGCGTCAGATCAGAACGCAGATTTCACAAAGGCGTGATTACCGTCGAAGGCGCAACGGCTAACAATTTAAAAAATGTTAGCGTAGATTTTCCGCTAGGTATCCTAACGGCAGTTACTGGCGTATCCGGGGCGGGGAAATCCACACTCGTTAATGACATTCTTCATCCCGCACTATCTAGACAATTCCACAACAGCACTCAAAAAGTCGGTGCACACAAAAAGATTACCGGCCTCGAGCAGCTAGATAAAGTCGTTGCCATAGACCAGAGACCGATTGGCAGAACGCCCAGAAGTAACCCCGTCACTTATATCAAGGTATTCGATGAGATCCGAACATTCTATTCAATGCTGCCGGGTTCTAGAATGCGTGGCTACAAACCAGGTCGATTCTCTTTTAACGTTAAAGGTGGTCGCTGTGAAGCTTGTCAGGGGGACGGCGTTCGTAAAATTGAAATGCACTTCCTATCAGATGTACACGTCCGATGTGAAGAATGCGAAGGCAGAAGATTCAATGAAGCAACCCTCGAAGTAAAATATCAGGGCAAGTCGATCGCCGACATACTGGAGCTTACAATCGTCGATGCTTTAGAGCACTTTTCCGAGCACCCGAAAATAGTTTCAAAACTTCAGTTACTGGTTGACGTTGGTCTGGATTACCTTCACATGGGCCAACCATCTTCTACGCTATCCGGTGGTGAAGCCCAGAGAATCAAATTAGCTCGAGAACTATCAAAGGTCGCAACGGGCAGAACCTTCTATATTCTCGATGAACCGACGACAGGTCTGCACTTTGACGATGTACGCAAATTGTTGATCGTGCTGGATCGCCTAGTCGACGCCGGAAATTCTGTTACTGTGATTGAACACAATCTGGATGTCATTAAAACGGCCGATTGGATAATCGATCTCGGTCCAGATGGAGGCCCTGGCGGCGGTAAGATCATCGCCGAAGGAACACCTGAACAAGTCCAGAAGATCAAATCTTCTGAGACAGGCAAATATCTGCAAGCAGCCCTCAAGGCAAGTAAAACAAAAAAATAGCGACCGAGTAATAGGAGTAATAGATGAACGATTCGAATTTCAATGGGCAAAAATACGCGGGCCAATCCGTCATCGTCACCGGCGGTGGTTCAGGCATCGGGCTTGCTTGCGCAAAATCATTCGCAAAGGGAGGCGCTTCAGTCGTCATTCTTGGACGCACTGCGGCCCGTCTTGAGACAGCGGTCGAAGAACTTAAATCAACCAACGATCAAGCTACTCATACTTATGTCGCTGGTGATGTCGCCGACGAAGCAGTCGTTACGGAAGCGGTGAAAAAAGCGGGTGAACTCGCACCTCTTAGGATCGCTATCGCCAATGCAGGTATGGGCGGGTTATCGCCCGTCATTGCCACCGAGGTAGATCATTTCGATGACATCATGCGCACGAATCTGAGGGGTACATTCCTAATATTCAAACACGCAGGACGAGCAATAGCAGTCTCGGGCGGCGGCGCGATGTGTGGTATATCAAGCATCGCTGGCACCAACACTCATCGTTTTATGGCGCCCTATTGCGTCAGCAAAGCTGCGATTGATATGTTAATCAGGAATACAGCAGATGAACTTGGTGTCGGCCATGTTCGAGTCAATGGCGTCAATCCGGGGCTCGTTGAAACTGAACTCGCGAGCGGTTTGCTAAGTGATGGAAGTGTTTATGAAGATTATCTCAACTGCATGCCCATACGCAGGCATGGTCAGGTCGAGGATATAGCGAACGCGGTCGAATTTTTGTGTAGTCCTGAATCAACATGGATTACTGGCGTAAACCTCGCGGTAGACGGTGGTCATCATCTTCGACGCGGCCCCAACGTAGAATCTTTCGCAAGGGCTATGTTTGGTGACGAAATAGTCGATCTCTAGCGCAGCTTAAACTACCTCCCTAGGGACTGACACGGGATTCAATCTCTTTAAATTTTTGACTTAGCATAAGCTTTTGAATTCGCGGATTGCGGGATAGCGCATCGAGATCAAACTGCTGGATTGCTCGCATCACTTCTGGGTCGGCTAACAAGGCTTGCATCTCAGGATCGTTCTGAAGTTCAACAACACTCGACATAATACCGGGATCACTAGCAATCTGAGCTTGAATTTGTGCGAGTGAACCGCTTAGCAACGAGCGTTCAGCTGTCTTGATTGGCTTTATTTGATCATTATTGCTTTTAGCAACAGGCGCTCTGGCGGCCATGGTAGAAATCGACTGCACCTGCTGGTCCGTCAGTTTCAATTCACCCAGAGAGGCAGAGCGGATAACATAGATACCATCTTGATAAGAAATGATTTTACCTTGAATTTGACTGCCATCCTTGAGGACGACCAGACGATCTTCGGCAATCGCTTGACCAAATGGCAGCAAACAGAGCAAGCAGCTTATTAGGAGTTTTTTCATCTCAGTAACTTAACCTCATTCACGGCACGCAAAAATGGAACCCTACCGACGGTTGTAAATCTTAACATCAATAGTGACTAAACATCATTTTGCATTAGGCATCGTGATTGCCTCTCCGAATTTGCAGTTCGAACACCATTTCCGCTACAGTGATGCTTAAATTCAACACAGTGAAATCTAATGTCAGATTACGATCCAGATGAGGTGGAAATTCGACCAGCAGCGACCGTCATGCTAATCGCAGACAGGCCTAATCTTCAAGTATTTATGATGGAGCGAAATGCAAACATTGTATTCGCAGGTGGCATGTGGGTCTTCCCCGGCGGCCGAGTCGATGCGACTGACAGCCCGCTTAAGTTCCAGGCGCTCAGCACTCATCGCACTGATGCGGAAGCGAGCGCCCTCATGAATATAGAAGATGGCGGCTTAAGTTACTACATTGGTGCGATTCGGGAATCCTTTGAAGAGGCAGGTATATTACTAGCACTGGATAAAGTCTCACATGAACCATTGAGCCTCGCTGGTAAAGAAAACTCGGCTCGTTTCAATATTCATAGGAATAGCGTCAACGCTTCGGAGCGCGACTTTCTTGAGATAATAGAAGAAGAGAATCTCATCCTTGATGCGGGAGCCATGCACTATATCGCCCGTTGGGTGACACCTAAAGGACCGCCCCGCCGATATGACACGCGGTTTTTTATCAGTCGAATGCCAGAGAACCAAATACCACTACACGACGACAATGAGCTGGTGCATTCGGAATGGATATCTCCTCAGGAAATTTTAGCTAAGGTCGAGTCAGAGGACATGATTTTAATGAGCCCGACTTTGCGCATGATTCAGTCTCTTGCCAAATTTAGCAATGCCGACGATGTCATTGCTGCAGCGTCGGCGAACCTGCCCGATGAAAGAGCGAGAGTCAATAAACACAAAGAGCTAGTGTTACCCGGCGACCCTTTCTATGACGAAGCTGACGAAAATATTGAGACTGGCTTCGTCAGGCTACGGCCGTTATAACATAGTCGCCGCGGGACTCACTAATGACCAAGATTGACCATGAACATATCGTAATCGGCGTTGGTGGAATTGGCAGCGCTGCCCTATATCATCTTGCACAACGTGACGCTGATGTACTTGGCATCGATCAATATCCCGCGGGTCACGACAACGGCAGCTCACATGGCGATAGTCGGTTAATTCGTCTCGTCTACTTTGAGCATCCAGATTACGTCCCCCTGATACATAGCGCTTTCACTCTCTGGCGCGAACTTGAACAAGCTTCTGGTGATGCATTATTACGAATGACGGGACTGTTGCAAGCTGGTCCCCAGGATGGCGAAGTCATTAATGGCTTGCTCCGAGCAGCACGCACTCACGACCTCTCTATGGAGAGGCTCGATGCTGCGACTGCAAACGATCGTTTTCCAGGGATCAGTCTAAAACCAGAGCAAACGGCGATCTTTGATCAGAACGCTGGCATACTACAAGTGGAAGAATGTGTAAAAACCCACGTTAGACTAGCTCAGAATAAAGGCGCGCAATTAAAATCAGGATTCGTCACCAGCTGGGAACAACAAAAAAATAGAATCGCAATTTCAGTCGGCAATGAAACCCTCTACTGTAAGAAGTTGATTATTACACCTGGTGCATGGGCACCGGCACTCTTGCCCGCCATCAAACCGTTTCTGGAAATTCGCCGCAAGTCGTTATTTTGGTTCAACGAACACAAACCTGAGTATCTAGTGCAAAACCAGTTCCCGGTATTCTTTATCGAGGATGAAGGGCACAACTACTATGGATTCCCAGCAATAAACGAGAAAGGCGTTAAGGTCGCAGATCACCAGGGCGGTAGACCCCTGTCTGGACCCAAAGCGTTGGATAAATCTCTCGATGAGTCCGAGCTCGAAGATATCCGCAATGCAATAACGCAGTATCTCCCTGGCGTTACCCATCGCCTCTCACATCACACGAATTGCATGTACACAATGAGTCGTGATGAGCATTTCATCGTTGGCCAGCACCCAGACAATACTAACGTACACTTTGTCGCTGGGTTATCCGGACATGGATTTAAGTTTGCCACAGTACTCGGCCAGATCATGGCTGATTTATCCATAACTGGTGCAACCAATCATCCTGTATCCTTTTTAAGTCCAAAGCGTTTTCAACGCTGAAACGCCAATGGTCTCAAAGCAAGACTGGTTCCCTTACAAATTAAGAAAAATAGCGTAGTATTCTGACTATGGATTTGCCTTCAATTTCTAATTTGATGTCAACGAAGGAAACTCTCTACCAATCCTGGGCTAGACTTAGATCTTGATAACAGTTCTTGGCTAACGCCCCGCCAAAACAATGAATAAAAACAATGAATAAAAAACAATAAAAGGGAATAGTAAGAAATGAAAGCATCTGATTTGTTCGTAAAGTGTCTTGAAACTGAGGGAATTGAGTATATTTTTGGTGTTCCAGGTGAGGAGAACGCTGACTTTATGATGTCGCTCGAAGATTCCACCTCCATCAAATTCATATTAACCCGTCATGAGCAGGGCGCAGCCTTCATGGCTGAAATTTACGGTCGCCTCACGGGTAACCCAGCAGGTTGTTTAGGCACACTCGGGCCAGGTGCGACAAACTTGATCACAGGGGTTGCCGACGCCAACATGGACAGGTCACCTATGCTTGTTTTGACCGGACAGGGATCTTCTGAACGACTTCATAAAGAATCTCACCAGGTAATGGACGTTGTAGGCATGTTCAATCCTGTGACCAAGTGGGCACAAACTGTTCTGCACGAAAATACCATTCCTGAAATTGTCCGCAAGAGTGTTCGCATCAGCAGGACAGAAAAACCTGGCGCTACTCTAATCGAATTACCAGAGGACATTGCAAAAAGAGAGACCTCGAAACTGCCTATGCAGCCAAAGAAATTCCGCCGACCGGTTGCCGACGACAAGGCTGTTGATCGAGCATGGGAAGCCATTAAAGCGGCTAAAAACCCAATCATTCTCGCCGGTAACGGCTGTATCAGAAAACGTGCCTCAAAACAGTTAAGAATGTTCTGTGAGAAAACTGGCATTGGTGTCATCAGCACATTCATGGCGAAGGGCTGCGTCGATATGGACGCTCCTTACTGTCTATACACTGCAGGCTTACAGGCAAAAGATGTTGTATTTCACGCAATTAACTCCGCCGATGTGATCATCACGCTAGGTTTCGACATGGTTGAATATCACCCAAGCCTTTGGAATCCAGACGGCAACAAGCCAGTCATTCACGCGGACTTCCTGCCTGCAGAAATTGACGAATGCTATCACCCAGATCACGAAATTGTTGGTGACCTTGCCCATACTCTCTGGATGTTCAATGAGAGACTAGAACGCGATGGCGTACCAAGTTGGGATCTGGCTTCGCAGGCAGACGCCCGAGAAATGATGGGAAAAGAAATTTCCGCTCACAAAGATGATGACGTAGAAGGGCCAATTCGTCCTCAAAAAGTGCTTTGGGATGTTCGTGAGGTCATGGGGCCACATGACATTCTCTTGTCTGACGTTGGCGCTCACAAGATGTGGATCGCTCGACAGTATCAGTGTCATGAACCCAACACTTGTCTCATTCCCAATGGCTTTTGTTCAATGGGTTTTGCTCTGCCGGGCGCTATTGCGGCAGGCCTTATTAATGAGGACAAAAACATTCTTGCCATATGTGGCGACGCTGGCTTCCTGATGAATGTTCAGGAAATGGAAACCGCAAAACGTCTGGGTGTAAACATCACCGTGATGGTCTGGGAAGACAACGCCTACGGTTTAATCGCCTGGAAGCAAGAAGGTCAATTCGGTAAGCACACTGATCTCAGCTTTAATAACCCTAACTGGGAGCAGTTAGCAGACTCTTTCGGATGGCACAGTCATATGATTGAACGTTCGAGTGATCTGATACCTGAGCTAAAAGCCTCGTTTGCAGAGGATGGTCCTAGTCTTATTGTGCTACCAATCGACTACAGAGAGAACATGATTCTGTCAGAACGCCTAGGTGAAATTGCACTGTCTATTTAGGTAGGGACCATTTGATAGAGATGGATTTTTCGTGAGGACAAGGCATGCTCACCCGAAGGAAAACGTGAAAACGATTCAATTTCACGTCTTTTCGAGGGTGGGTATAACGCCGACATCACGGAAAAGACACTTTATCAAACGTTACCAAGGGACCATTTGATAGAGATGGATTTTTCGTGAGGACAAGGCATGCTCACCCGAAGGAAAACGTGAAAACGATTCAATTTCACGTCTTTTCGAGGGTGGGCATAACGCCGACATCACGGAAAAGACACTTTATCAAACGTTACCAAGGGACCACGCGCCCCTTACCAGCACCAGTAATGCACGGATGAAGCCCAACAAACTAGAAGGATGATTTAAAATGTTGAAGGATAAGTACCCTTATTATCTTGCGAACAAACCTGTCTACGCAAATGAAGACCTGGAAGTCACCGACAAATACTCAAACGAAGTTGCCACGCGTGTCGCGATGGCCGATGCCGCTACTATCGACATTGCGATTGCTGCAGCAGTCAAGGCTGAGCGTCCTTGTGCGCAGATGGCTTCCTATGAGCGCAAAGCGGTACTCGAACACTGTGTTGCAAGATTCAAAGAACGTTTCGACGAATTAGCTGAGGCGCTATGTATTGAAGCGGGTAAACCAATCAATGACGCCGAAGGCGAAGTTACTCGTCTCATTGATACTTTTCAAATCGCTGCTGAAGAGTCAGTCAGAATTACTGGCGAAGTTATGCCACTCGATATTAGTCCAAGGGCACGAGGTTACAATGGTATGTGGAAACGGATGCCAATTGGCGCTTGTTCCTTCATCAGCCCATTTAACTTCCCACTGAACCTAGCAGCCCATAAGGTTGCGCCTGCCATCGCTGTAGGATGCCCCTTTGTCCTTAAGCCTGCCAGCATGACGCCAATTGGCGCACTCATTATCGGTGAAGTTCTCGCTGAAACTGACCTACCTGAAGGTGCTTTCTCTATACTGCCTTGTAAAAGAGATGGTGCGGACCTGTTCACCGAGGACAATCGTCTTAAGCTCCTAAGTTTTACAGGCTCTCCTGGTGTAGGTTGGAAACTCAAAGCAAAAGCAGGCAAGAAGCCGGTCGTACTTGAATTAGGTGGCAATGCAGCTGTTATTGTTGATGAGGATGCGGATCTTGATGATGCTGTAGCACGCATCATCTTTGGCGCTTTTTACCAATCAGGTCAAAGCTGTATTGGTGTTCAACGAATCATTGTCCACTCAAAAATTTACGATGCATTTAAAGAAAAGCTAGTCGCAAAGGCGTCAGTTCTGAAGATGGGAGACCCTAAAGATAAAGAAACTTTTATTGGTCCTATGATCTCCGAGAAAGAAGCCATTCGTCTGCAAAGCTGGATAGAAGAAGCTGTTGCGGAAGGCGCTAACCTACTTTGCGGCGGTAACCGAAATGCCAATATGCTCGAAGCGACCTTACTCGAAAATGTTAATGTAACCAGCAAGGCTAATACTGAAGAAGCTTTTGGTCCGTTAGCTAACCTTTCCAGCTTTGACACATTTTCCGAAGCTCTGGAAGAAGTCAATTCAAGTCAATTTGGTCTACAGGCGGGAATCTTCACGCGCGATCTCTACAAGATGCAGGAAGCGTGGGATGTTCTTGAAGTGGGAGGCGTGGTCATAGGGGATGTTCCCTCATGGCGAGTTGATCACATGCCTTATGGTGGCGTAAAAGAAAGCGGTTTAGGCCGCGAAGGAATCCGATTTGCCATCGAGGATATGACCGAAGTCAAGATGTTGGTTATCCGCACACCCTAGGAAACGGAAAGATTGCGTTATATAGTCGCTGGGAGCCTCATGTTAGAACATGTTTTATGAACAGACTGATGCTTCTAGCTATTTCCCTTTTATTCGCAATCATCTCTTTCGCCGTTTACTTAACGTTAGACCAGCAAGAGAACGAGCGAAGCACTGTAAAAAAACCACCAGCGACACCCTCAGATACATCCCGAGGTGAGTCCCCAGTAAGATCTCAAAGTACATCTGAAGCTCTAATTGAAACGGAAAAAAAACCTAGCCGAAAAATTGTTGACGTAAAACTAAAAAAGAAACGCTTCTTTGAGTTACTGATGCCAATGATCGTCATCGCCAACGACCGTGTGATCAAAGCGAGAAACCGAGTACTTCAACTCCAGAAAAAACATAAATCAGGAATCGAACTAACTATTAAAGATTTTGATCGACTGCGTGAAATCGGTGGGAAATACAAATTTCCGGTCAATGTTGTAAGAAATAGCCCCAAACTAGCATCTTACATAGATAGCCTTTTAATTCGCGTTGATATTATTCCGGCATCGCTCATACTTGCACAATCAGCAAATGAATCAGCATGGGGGACTTCAAGATTTGCCCGTGACGCAAATAACTATTTTGGTATGTGGTGTTTTTCCCAAGGGTGTGGATTGAAACCAGCGCGACGGACAGCTGGCTTAACACATGAAGTTGCTATATTTGATTCAGTACAACAAGGCGTTGTACTGTACGTACAAAATCTGAATACTAATTCTGCATACAAAATACTGCGTACAATCCGCTCAAAAGCCAGAAACACCAAAAAGCCTATCACTGGCATAAAATTAGCCGAAGGCCTTGTAAGATACTCTGAGCGCGGGGAGGCCTACGTTGAAGAAATTCAATCTATGATTCGATTCAACAAACTTGAAG
Organism: Candidatus Azotimanducaceae bacterium; assembly: GCA_047629195.1. Taxonomy (GTDB): domain Bacteria; phylum Pseudomonadota; class Gammaproteobacteria; order Pseudomonadales; family Azotimanducaceae; genus UBA4582. The sequence goes on along the minus strand of JBLHWY010000001.1, from coordinate 78,473 downwards.
GCTTCAACCGTTAATCGACCATTTGCCGATGAACTAAATCTCACTTTAAAACTAAATTAACCATGGTAACTTACTGGCGGTTGTAGATTTCTATACTAACATTATATTGTTGGTGCAATGAATGGCTCTGCATTAGAATTTACGGGTAGGTGAACTCGACTTGACGGACGGAGCTGTTTGAATGAGAAGAGAAAGGAGAGGGACGAAGGGAATAGAATTCCCTCGCCGCCACATTCTTTTTGCCCGAGAATGTCTCTCTGAACTAGTCACGTTAACTTTAATATCCATGACTTAGTTTATTTGCCAAGTTAGTCACTGACGGCTCAGTTGACCAGGTTCTAGCAACAGTCCAATGAAATTATGTTTACACATTGTTTCGTTCGACCTACTAGTTATGATGCATTCATCGTGCCAATGTATTATATCCTTTTATATCAGAGAGTTACGACGAACGGTCTGTCTCAAAAAGGACGTGCGATAATCTTCATTGTCGAAAATCTGGTTAACAAAAACTCTATCTTATTGATATAAAAGACCTTTTATCCTGTAACAGTTTAGTTACACCCATTAACAGTCTTGTTACACAGAATAATGAGCAAATAGACGGAAATTTCGCCTACCTGTTTAAACCATTTTGATACAGCCATCATCTAACTTGATGTCGCTAGTTCGCTTTTGGAGAAAACCTTGAACAATATTCGTACTCTTGCCTTACTGAGCCTCCTATTTAGCTCCCCATTTGCAGTCGCACGATGTGATGAAGCAAAAACTGTCAAACATGAATTTGATCGAGATAGCTTCACTGCAATGCACCTTTACGCGCTTGCGGGTGAGCTCAACGTCAGAGGAAATGACTCTGATAAAATTGTTTTTCATGCTGTAGCTTGCTCAGACGAACAACAATACCTAGATCGTATCAGTCTAGACATCAGCGAAGACTCTTCAGAACTCATCCTCACAGTCATCATCCCCTATGCCGACCATGATTTTGATGCCAATTATGCCCATATGGATATTGACCTTACCTTACCTTCAGATTTTCCTCTTTCTATCAAAGACTCAAGCGGAAACATAACGGTAAATGATGCACAAGTTTTACTCATCGACGATAGTTCTGGTGAGATTAACGTCAGAGACAGCCGCGGTGACTTGGTTCTGAAAGATTCTTCAGGCGGCATCGATGTTAATGACCACACCGGAAACATCTTTGTAACAGACAGTTCAGGCAATATTGACTTATCAAGAATTTCAGGCAGCGTTACAATTCCAGGAGACAGTTCTGGCGAGATAGAAATTGACACTGTTAGTGATTTTGTGCGAATCGACAATGACAGCTCTGGTTCAATTCAGATTGAAGAGGTAGGCGCTGACGTCACCATTGGCAATGATGGTTCTGGAGACATCAATATTAGTGAGGTCAAGGGTTCCATCATCGTCGAAAATGATGGTTCGGGAAGACTGAAGGTCACTCAAGTTGACGGAGATTTTACCCTTAAGTCCAAGGGCAGCGGAAATGTTAAGACCCGCGACATCGCGGGTCAGGTATCTCTTCCGCGCAATAAGTCCGCGCAATAAGTATTTTTATAAACTCACAAATCTATCTTTTATGATCCTGAATATGACACAGCAATCTCCAAAGGGTTGCAGCAACCAATGCATGATCTATTTCCCCGGTTATGAGCATTTTTTTGACTCGGTCGAGGCTTAATAAAACAACTTCTGTTTGCTCTGTCTGAGTATTCTGAATTTCACGGACTAGATCTGCACCTCGCCCAAGATAAGTATGGAGTCTGTTAGCCTGAATAGCAGGGTTCGGATTCAATATCCCAAGGGATTCAATTTCAGAAACTTCATAGCCAGTCTCCTCCAAACATTCGCGCGCAGCTGCGATCCCCGGCTGTTCACCCGCGTCAACCATACCACCGGGTATTTCAATGGTGATGCTCTCACTGCCATGTCGGTACTGGCGGATGCAGACAATCTCACCGGCATCGGTCATCGGTACAATGTTCACCCAGTCAGTCGTTTCTAGAAAATAGAATGTGTGCGCCTTATTCGTGATTGGGGATTCAGCGAGACACTCATTCACATTGAAGATTCGGCATTCTGCGATCACTTTGTCTTGCTTACGTTTCCAGGGCTTAATTTCACTCACTTTTATTATCCTTTTGGGGTTGTTATAAAACTCAAGAGTAGATTAACGCAGCTTATACCTCCTTATCCAGCGAGTGTTCTCTGGCCTCGTCTTCACAACTCCAGAGAAAGATAGGGATATAATTCTTGCCGCAAATCTTTAGAGTTTTCCTGATGAATCAAGCCAATATTGCCGCAATGGACCTACCCACCCTCATGTCGGTAACACCCAAACCAGACGCACCGGAGATTTTTGTTGGGCAACCGGAAAGCTACGGCGCAATTGGCATATATGGCGGCCACTTTGTCGGTCAAGCGCTAGCAGCTGGCTTTAAAACTATTAGCGATGACAAATTGGCCCAATCACTCCATTGTTATTTCTTGAAGGGTGGCAACCCGAAAGAACCTATTGAGTATCATGTTGAGAAACTCCGTGACGGCAGGACATCCAGCACGCGCGCGATCACAGGCTTTCAGGCAGGAGAGAAAGTCTTTCATATGATTGCTGCCTTTAAGCTGCCCGAAGATGGCGAGTCACATCAGAAAACAGCACCACCGGTTATATCTCCCGAAGCCCTATCAAAGCAGAGGGAACAGGAAGGCACCCGATTCAAACCGCCGATGCTAGTCGAGGATCGCGCTGAATTGCTGTTGATTTCAGACCATTTTGTGCCGGAGAAATTTGAACATGGAAGAGAACCTGAACTACAATCTTGGATGAGATCGACTCACAAAGGCGATATCTCAGCACAATCAGCACAGTGTGTTATCGCTTTTCTTTCAGATGGCTTTCTCATGTTCAACTCGGTACTGCCCTACGGCATACCCTTTCAATCTCACAGACTGACTAGCCTCGATCATAGCGTGTGGTTCCATCGAACGTGCCCAGCGGAGGAGTGGATGCTCTATGACCAGCGAAGTATCGCCGCCGTCGATGGCCGCGGCTTGAACGAAGGCGAGATATTTAACAGCTGTGGCCTATTAGTTTGCAGCACCAAACAGGAATCTATGCTCAGGAAGATTTAGCTTCCAGAATGGGTACTAGCATAGACGTGTCCAAGAACTAATCATCTCCACGGCTACTTCCAGACAACCTATTGATTTTTGAAGCGACGATCTGAAAAGTTTCAGGAATTTACTCTGACAAAGCATTTTCGGACGGGAACTAGTTTAAGATATTCTCAACTCTCGTCAGCCAGTGATGGCTATCAAATGAATCATCGCCTACAAGATACCGCCACAGCTTAATACGATTCACGATTTCTAATCGACTCTCGTCCATCGGAAACCATTTTTCTGGCAATTCAAATATTGTTTGTATGCGATCACGATTACTGTAGGCATCTGGATCAAATATTGCTTTGGGCCCAATCGATCTTTCATCAAGATCCGATGTATCCCAGAGCTTTACTTGTTTCTCTATTGCATTGAGCCGAATCTTAAACATGTACCGGGGTTGGTCGCTCTGATTTCGACCCCCGCCGTGCCAAATACCATGATGCATCACAAGTAAGGTACCTGCTGGACAAACAACATGCTGTTGCCCCTTAATGTTCTGATACCGCGCGATCGCCATTTCATTCACACGCCGAAAATGACTCCCCGGGACATATCGCGTCCCACCCATTCCGGCTGTAATTTCATGAGGGTAATACATTAGCTGGATATCAAAATTAGTACGTGTATCAATAATGGAATCCGCGTGGGTATACTGAGCAGTGTTCTGGTTTGGTGGACAATGATGTATTGCATGGTGGTCAAATAAGGGTCCACTCCCCACCAGTGAGCTAATGATTCCCTTAACACTAGGTAGATCAATCAATTGTCGTATCGCCGGTTGATCACGATAGCAATCAACCAACGATGTGCCTGGTGGATAGCTGTGGACCTCAGAACCTTCGATTAGTATCCCGTCCTGGGCACCTCCTGCTTCAATAGCCGCCAGTACTGTCCGATTAATATCATCAGGCACAATAGCGTCAAATCGCAAAAATCCGCGTGCAACGAACAATGCCATTTGTTTAGTCGTTAACAGATTACTCAAAGCTATTCGACCTCAATTATTTGTTCCAACACAATTTCAAAGGGGAGAAAGGAGGTGCTATGTTCTGTGCCAGGATACGGCGGCACCAGCTGAGATATCTGGATAACACGCCAACCATCAAGCATTGCTTCAAGACCCGTATTGTAAGGGGGTTCATCCTGACCGCCAGGATGATGAAATTTCTGTCCGGTACCATCGTAAGTTGCCCAACCAACGACCTCTGAATCCAAGGCCGAAGATCTGCTATAGAGTACCATCACGATTTGACGTTTCTTCATCAAAATTTTTTCTTCATGCTTGCCTTAACGCTTGTCTCAAAACCAGGGGTTGCAGCTCGTGATGCAAATTCGGCCTCACTCTATTTGAGTAATTTCTTACAATTGTTCTTATAGATGTAAGTAAGGCTGGACACATTCTTATAGTTACGATTGATTTTATTCTCCATCTCGCCCAGATTATACTTCCATGATTCAAGAAAGGCTGCTTCAACTTCAGATTCATCGAACTCGGCTTTTCCTGCGTTCTTCGCTAGCTTAATAAAATCATCCATCTTCTCGGACTCAAGGTTAGCCATCTCAGGCATCTGCCGGACTCGTCGAAAAGACCCAGCCATCATACGATGGTAGACTGCGCATGTGACGAAAGAATCCATCGTCGGCGCAGGCGCTGCACCAATTGGAAAAACGACTGACATCAATGTAAGTAAGAGTGAAATACGAAATGTGTACAAAGCGCTAAACCTAAAAACCATGGCTACCAATGACCAAAATTAAATTTTTAATCACAATTTCATTTCTTGTGATCACACTGATCGTATTCGCAATACCACCATTAATCAAATGGCAGTTGGAATATAGACTGGGGGAATGCCTGAAACTTGAAGTTTCTATCAAATCAATCGAGCTGAACCCAATTAAGGGCGAGTACCGAATATCAGAACTAAAGGTCGGTGACTCGCTCGCGCTAGCCAGTGGTCTGATCGAAATTAACCTACTACCCATGCTCAACGAGCGCATTCAAGTCCGCAACATCAGTATCAATGGATTTGTTACGAGGATTAACAAAACCGGTGACCTTATTAGCGTAGGTGAATATAAGATCCCGGCTGCTGCAACCTCCTCAAACAATGGGGCACGGTCATCCTGGACCTATCAAATCGACAAGATCAACATCGGCAATACACAACTCGATTTAGACATCGATGGCCAAGTACACAAATTGAGATTAGATACCCTTGATATTGGACCGATCACAACCGACTTGAAAAAAGCCATTAACCTATCCATCGAACTCCTTCTTGATGAAACACCTATTCTCGCTAACGGCGAATATGCACTCTCATCGACCGAGCACAAGTTTGAAGGCGACCTTAATATTACAAAATTCAATCTGAAGCGACTCAAAAGCCTGCTAAAACAGCCTATTGAAGGCATCGTCACGACGAATCAGCATTTAATATTCTCGGGTAATCACGACGCTTTTTCATTGAAAACCGAAGGAACCTCAAAAGCCACCAATTTCAAATTCGAAGACATAAAAGTCACAAAACTCTCATTCGAACAGGCGTTGAAAATTTCTAGAACAACTCAAAACCTTAAAATTCAAACTCAGGGTGATTTCGACTTACAGAACTTACTCGTTGGCGAAAGAAAAGTTAGCGGCCTCAACTGGATTGGCCAATTAGAGTTCGAACAGCCTACAGAATACCAAACAAATGAATTACCATTTCACGTACTAGTCGACGGAGATCTCTCTGTTACTGGATTACTCGACCCTGGTTTAGGCAAGATCGACACAGTCGACATCGCATCAATATCATTTATAGCAGGCACTTTACTCACAGCCGAGTCAGTTATTATCAACCGCATCGACGGAAATCTTACCCGAGCTAAAGATGGCAGTATCGTTGGACTCTACGAAGACCAAATTTCTGAACCAAAGACCGCACAAAATAGCCAAAACGGGCAACAAGCTTCAACTGAAATTGCTTCTAAAAACCTATCTGCCAATATATTGCCATTGGAAGGCCTCAACTTCGAACGCTTGGAAATCCTAAACAGTCAGCTCAAATTTATAGATCAGAGTGTTTCACCCGAAACCACTCTCGCGCTCACTAACATTAACTTGAGCATGGCTCCTGTCTCAATAAGCCAAGATCAACATTACACATTCATCGCTAGCCACCAAACAGATGACACAAGAGACGCCACATTGGAAAGTAAAGGCATCGTCAACCTATCTCCACCGATTTCAGGAAAAGCAGATTTGAAATTACGAAACTTTGAGATACACGAGATCGGTGCGTATATGGGCGGCGGCGTACAAAGCGGCAGACTTACACTTTCGACAGGCGTAAATGTCGATTCTGGCACCGTGCACCTCAAGAATAATATTCTGATCGAATCGATGAAACTCTCAAAAGCAGAAGCAACAAACGCAGAGAATCTAACAGGTAACGGAACATCAGCAGCGTTAGCACTTTATCTACTCAAAGACAAAAAAGGCAACGTTGAACTGAATGTCCCCATCGAGACTGATCTTGAAAACTTTTCTATCGGTACTCAGGATATTGTATCGAAGGCGTTACGCGGCGCTGCTCAAAAGGCAGCTTTGAATTACGCAAAATTTGTACTGCAACCTTACGGCAGCCTACTGTTGCTAAAAGACATCGCCGGCGTTATGACAAAACCTCGCTTCGAACCGATTATGTTTGAACCAGGCGCAACAGCAATAACTGAGAATGCTGCGGCATACACAGCGAAAATCGCACAATTGTTAGCAAACAAACCCGAATTGCGAATCACTATTTGCGGCGTATCAACACTATTAGATATACCCAAACCGACAGATAACATGAACGCAATAATCGAGCAGAAAACAGAGAACATAGAGACACAATCTGAAATTAACCCGCAAACACCAAACGACGCTTATTTCCTCGCATTAGCCAAAAAACGTGGAGACAATATTCGTCAGGCAGTCCAAGGCTACGGCATTGAAGGTACTCGAATTTTCTCCTGCAAACCAATCATCGAGAAAACAAAAACCAAAGTACGAGTAGAACTGTCGCTCTAAGCCGAATAGCATCTACTTAAGCTCGCAACGCTATTTCGACTATCGCAACCGCAGGAAATGGCACTTTTACGCGGGAACCGACAAGATATGCTCAATCATATGATTGGCTTATATCCTCCAGTATGCATCGCATTCACCTAATCCACTCGCTAGACTTGCCCCAAGTAACTTAGAAATAACTGAGACTAAACCGTGATCATCAATGAACAACCGGGCTGGTTTAAAAGAGCCTTGGCCGTCCCCTACAAGGATAAAACCGTCAATTGCGACGGAACTCAGATCCACTACCTACTCTGGAGTGACGACGCAAACAAACCAGGATTAGTACTGGTCCATGGCAACGGCGCTCATGCACATTGGTGGACATTCCTTGCCCCCTACTTCATGGACCACTACCAAGTACTAGCCATCGACTTATCTGGCGCTGGCGACAGTGGACAACGAGAACGGTACACTACCGAAGCCTTTGCCGGAGAGATAAATGCCGCAGCAGACGACGCAGGTTTTGGCAATGACACTATTATCGTTGGGCACAGCTTCGGAGGTTACATAACCCTGAGAACAGGTTTGCTCTATCGAGACAGGCTTGAAGGCATCGTATTAGTAGATTCCGCTGTTCGCCCACCCGATTTTGAGTGGGAACGTGACCCAAGAAGGTCCCCCATCAAAGCAAAAAGAATTTATGAAAACTTCGAAGCCGCCCTCGCCCGTTTCAGACTTATGCCACCACAAGATTGCAACAATGCATACCTGCTCGATTACATCGGACGACATTCCATTGTGGAAGTAGACGATGGCTGGACCTGGAAGTTCGACGACACCATGTTTCAAAAATTCGAGTTTGGAGATAATATGCACGAAGATCTGGCAAAACTAGAATGTCGGGTTGGCGTTATCTATGGCGAAGATAGCTACTTGTTTTCACAGGAAATTGCCGACTTTATGTTCGAAGTGCTCGACAAATCGGTACCCTTTGTTGGTATACCAGAAGCCCAGCATCATTTATTTCTGGATCAGCCTCTTGCATTCGTCAGCAGCCTAAGAACTCTGCTTGCGGAATGGCGACATTCACGTCCGCAAAGAGTGCATCCTTAAACCACAATTTTCACTTAATTCGCAAATAGGAATAACAATGTCTAATGCGATCGTAATTACAGAAGAAAAAGGTGCTGTTGCTATAGTGACACTAAACCGTCCTGAGACTTTGAATGCCCTAAACAGAGAACTCCGCAATAAACTCGCAGAAACTTTTGAACGCTTAAAACATCGAGACGATATCCGAGTGGTAATACTGACGGGTACCGGCCGAGCATTTACCTCAGGAATTGATCTGAAAGAAGCCGGCCAGAAAGGTTTCATACCGAGTCGCCAAGAAGTATCCACAAATCTTGCAAAGGTACTGGCAGACTACCCATGGCCTATTATCGGAGCGATCAATGGCTTTGCGATTACAGGTGGTTTTGAGTTAGCACTTATGTGTGATGTATTGATCGCATCAACCGAGGCAAAGTTTGCCGATACTCACGCGCGAGTAGGCATTATGCCCGGCTGGGGCTTATCCCAACGACTACCAAGAATGATCGGCATTAGTCGAGCCAAACAAGTTTCACTGACGGGCAACTTTGTCACCGCCGAAGTCGCTGAACGCTGGGGACTTGTTAACAGCGTACACAGCCCGGAAGAACTTATACCCGCCGCATTGAAAATTGCCGAGGATATGGCTAGCTGCCAACCCCACATGCTAAAAGCTTATAAACGGGTCATCGATGAAGGCTTTGGCATGAGTTTCAGCGAAGCACTAATAATGGAATCAAAACGCTCAGCCGAACAGTCTTCGTCAGTCAGCAAAGAAAGTGTTGAGGCGGCAAGAAAAGAAGTCACCGCCCGCGGCAAGAAACAGCAATCAAATTAATAAGGTCAATCTGAATCATGTGTTACTGGCGGTGGCATTGCGGCAACAATTCGATTCACTAGGCGGGAAAACGGCAGGCTTTGTATCCAAACAGAGCCGGTACCACTTAGCGTCGCCAGACAAAATCCTTCACCACCGAAAAGCATACTTTTCAAACCGCCCGCAAGCTCAATGTCGTAGTCGATTCCTTGACTGAAAGCGACCAGACACCCGGTGTCTAGCCTCAATGTCTCGTCATTCAACTGCTTCTTTACCAACGTACCTCCAGCATGGATAAATGCTAGCCCATCCCCTTCAAGCTTTTGTAGAATGAAGCCTTCTCCGCCAAAAAAACCAGCGCCAATCCGCTGACTGAAAGCCAAGTTAATTGACGTACCCTTTGCAGCAACCAGAAACGCATCTTTTTGACAAATAACTTCACCACCCTCTGCCGAAAGATCAATCGGCACGATTGAGCCCGGTAGTGGTGCGCTGAACGCAACTTTTCTCTTCGAACTTCCATCATTGGTAAAGTGCGTCATAAATAGTGACTCTCCGGTCATCAATCGCTTACCTGCGCCGAACAACTTACCGACCAAACCCTCCGCACTCGAACCATCTCCCATCCTGGTTTCAAATGTGATATCAGATTCCAGATAGGCCATAGCGCCGGCTTCAGCTACAACAGTCTCATCAGGATCCAGTTCGATTTCGACCAATTGAATGTCATGCCCAATTATTTCATAATCTACTTCGTGGCTTTGCATTTATATATTCCTTATCTAACATCCAATTTATGCTGCTGCAATCGCTTCTATCTCAAGCAGCCATGACTCATCAAAAAATCCTGCAATGATGACGGTTTGTGCTCACGCGTGATCTCCCAAATAATGTTATCTAATCTCGCGATTTCTCAAATTGTATGTTCGAGATACGAGGAATATACTGACCTTTAACAAGTTCTTTACCGTTATCTCAGCCGCCTCCAATTGATGAATTAGATTCTCCCGTAAGAGCGCCGCTTGTTCTTCAAACTTGACGACACTTCACCTTCTTTTGTCCCCGATACTTGACCGCTCACGAATAACAACCGATTGAACTCACTTAATTCTACTGACTGTAAATAGCCTTCCGGGAGACTGCGACTTGTGGAGAGTATAAGAACCGTGTCTTCATGGCTTCCCAAAGTAAATGGCGCCAAATGGCGTCAACTTTGATTCTAACAATTAAAAGTTCTGGCTGCATTGATCAGGTTTTTTTGTACGATAAACGCGATGGTTTATAACTCATTAATCTGCTTACATAACTTGTAAAGCCAAAAACTAAAGCTCACAATAGAAGCTATAAGAGAAAATACGCCTTCGCCGATGCTTTCACTCTCGATTCTCGGACTGTCTATTATCCTGCTGTTCTGCGCTGCTGCAACGGCCATTAGACTAATTTTTCTAACTAAGAAGGTACCCGCATGGCTATTCATCCCCGGCGCCATAGTTCTAATAGGTATCCACAGATCAATCACCTTTTACCACGCTGCATTTAACGAGCAACATTCTCCTATTCATCTAGCTACTGAACTCATTGCACTATTCATCTCTCTGTCTCTACTCGTTGGAATGCTAATCATTTCACGAACATTTCGTCAGCTAGGGAGGTCAGGTTTAGAATACCGCCATCTAATAGAATCAATGATCGATGTTTATTATGTAACCGATGCTATCGGGAAAATTGAAGTCATTTCTGATTCCTGTATGTTGTTACTAGGTTACAGTGCAGCTGAGTCGAAGGGTTTACTCATGTCCTCTTTCTACGCTGAAGCAGATGGTCGGGAGCGATTCATGCAAGAGATATCAGTCAATGGCGGATCAATACAAGGATTTCAAGCCGCTTTAAAACATAAGAATGGACAATCAGTGCTGGTGGAAACTAACGCCAAATACCGGTATGACGCTTCTGGAAACATTCTAGGCATCGAAGGTATTGCTCGAGACATCACCGATCGAGTCAACAAAGATCACCTGAATAGCCAGCTTGGGCGAATCGTTGAGGATGCAATCCACGAAATATACCTTTTCGATTCAAAGACATTTAATTTCACCCTCGTTAACCGTGGAGCACGTGAAAATCTGGGGTACAGTTTGGATGAATTACTCAAAATAAAACCCTGGGAGCTAGAGTCCACCATTTTAGAGTATGAATTCAAGGGGCTAATTGCGCCGTTGGTGTCAGGTGACAAAAGGACGATAAACTTCGAGACAACCCACATACGTAAAAATGGCACGCGTTACCCGGTAGAGGTTCTAATACAGTACATTTCATCAGAAGTCCGGCCACTATTTTTCGCTGACATTCAGGATTTGACGATACGAAAAAAGGTTCAGGCCGAACTCGTTCAATCTCAAAGATTGCACTCTGTCGGACAATTAACAGGTGGGGTCGCGCATGATTTTAATAACCTACTCCTCGCGCTTCAACTAAATGTCGAACAAATGTCAGACCCAGTAAACTCAGCAGAACAATATCAAGCATCGGCGCTCAAAATAATCAATCGCGCATCACAGCTGACCCAGCGCTTACTCGCATTTTCTAGACAACAGGTTTTGCAACCCAAAAAGATCAATATCAATGACACACTCACCAGCATTGAAGACATCTTGCAGCGAAGCCTTGGTGGGGCGATCGATCTAAAATTTGAATTATCTAACAACCTAAAATTAAGCGATGTCGATGAGGCACAACTAGAAAATGTCATTCTTAACCTTGTGCTAAACGCAAAAGATTCAATGCCGGAAGGAGGCCTACTTCGAATCATCAGCCAAAACACAACGCTAAGCATTGATGATGGTCACCGGTTTGATGAACTAACACCTGGTAGCTATGTCGAAGTAAAGGTCGTTGACTCAGGCAGGGGAATGTCGCCTGAAATACTAAAACTGGTCTTTGAGCCTTTCTTCACAACAAAAGGTGTCGGTGAAGGAACAGGGTTAGGACTGAGTATGGTCTACGGTTTCCTCAAACAAACGGGGGGACATGTACATATTGAGAGCACGCCTGAAAGCGGCACTTTAGTCCGAATGTTTTTCCCCGAGTCTCCTGAAAGTGCCGTTGTTGAAAAAGCGGTTCAAGAAGAAACAGAAACGAGCATTAAGACTGGCAACGAAACTCTCTTATTAATCGAAGACGAAGAGATTGTTAGAGAGATAACGGCAAGCACACTCGTTTCATTGGGTTATTCTGTTCTGACGGCAGTTGACGGTGCCGACGCATTCCGAAAAGCAGGCCGTGTCAACCAAAAAATAGACCTTATTATATCGGACATTATGTTGGCTGGTGGCATATCAGGGCCTCAGGCAGTAGCACAGATCATCAAAACCGTCGGCCCCACCAGGACTATATTCATCTCCGGTTATAGCCTTGAGGCTAGTACTGAGTACACAGGATCGATCGGTAAACATGCATTCATACAAAAACCGTTTACGATTCATAAATTGGCTGAACAAATTCGCTACGTACTACAAAATGACCTAGTTTCTTAACTCAGCTACAGATTACAAACTCGTTTTTTAGACGGGAACATTTAGGTAGGGTTCGAGACGGTCAAATGCTTCACTCAGCACTTCCTCTGGCTGCGCGTAACATAACCTTAAGTATCCTTCGCCTGCTGCACCAAACGCAATCCCCGGAGCAAGACCAACTCTGGTGTTAGTCAGAATTTCACTTGCGAGCGCCATGCTATCAACAACTTCAGTCACGCTAAAAAAACAATAAAACGCACCTTTTGATTCGATGAAATTTACCCTACTCATATTCCTTAAACGATCAGATGCCAGCGCATAGCTCTTTGAAAGTTTTTCGGTCAAATCTGACAATTCCTCTTCTCCTTCTTTTAGAGCAACCTCACCTGCTTTCTGAATAAACCCAGGTGGCCCCGCAATATTAAACTCAGACAACATTGCTAGGGTATTCTCAAGGAACCATGGCGCGACTATCCATCCAAGTCGCCACCCCGTCATCGACCACGCCTTCGAAAAGCTGTTTATTGAAATGAAAAGATCGTCTGCCGAAACAAGCGACAAGAAAGAGGGCGCGCTATTACCATCGGCATAAAGACGGGAATATACATCATCTGAAACAATCCAGATATTGTACTTACGACAGTGTGCTAAAAGCGTTGCTTGGTCTGCTCCTGACATCACCCAACCAGTAGGATTGTTTGGGCTGTTAAGTACAATAGCTTTAGTTTCGGGCGTTAGTGCTACCAGCATCTTAGCCAGATCAAAATGCCAACTACCAGCTTTAACTTCCAATGTTTCACGATGAATATGACCACCAGAGATTTCAAATGTTTGAGAGATATTTGGCCATCCAGGTTCTAACACGACGACCCGATCTCCGGGTGAGACAATCGCCTGTGCAACAAGTGCTAACCCCTGCATTCCCGAAGCTGATACGGTGACCCGGCAAATATCAATCTCAGCGTGGTAGATTCGATGCGTGTAGCGCACGATCTCTTGCCTCAGACTTTTACTACCGCTGTTAGGTTGATAGAAGTGATCCCCAGCTGAAAGTGCTTTGCTTGCTGCCGATACAAATTTTTCCGAACTGGGCCAGGCACCCTCCCCGAACCACAAGGGAATGATGTCAGATGCACCAAGACCAAGTTCTGCAATTTCCCGTATTTTGCTTACTTCCAGCGTTCTTGACCTTTCACTCAGATGCATCACAAAATCACGACTAGAAATTTCTGTTTTCATATCATTTTGATCCTACAAGCTCGACAAATTAAGTATTGCTTGCTCGACTTCTGTGAGCTTGTCTTTGCCGAAATAAATATCTCCGTTGACAAAAAAGGTGGGTGAGCCAAAAGCTCCCCATTTCAACAGAGCGATTGGTATTCTGGATAAGACCTTGCTTCACACTTGGATCTTGAATGCCCAATAGAAACTTTTCCACATCAAAGCCAGAAAACTTAAGCGCCTTTATAATGACTTTAGAATCATCCATTTTCTTAGACTCGCTCCACATGTGACGGTAGACCTCATCGACATACTTTCCGAGCAAACCTTCACGGCCAGCATAAATTGCACCACACATTATCTGCAACGTGTTTACTGGGAAAAAAGGGTTAGATACAAAACTCGTTATCTCATGTTTCGCAAGAAAACGCTTTGTTTCTATCTGACCGTACACGAGCTTTTTTTTGCCATCCATGCTGACTGCGGGTGAGACATTATTTGTTGCCTTAAATGTGCCACCCAATAATACCCGTACGTATACAAATTTTATGCCTGTCCGCAATTCTATAAACGGAATCACGAGGTGGCTCAAATACGCATTAAGGCTGCCAAAATCAAATTGAAATTCAGCTTTCATATGCTTGCTTTAGTGTCTCTGCAACAGACCACTGGTTCCATCATGTTGTTAACTTAATGTTCAAGGCGCGCAAACGATATTCCAGACCAACGATCGCTCTGACATCTCTAGAACTCAACATTCGCCCATCTTTCGCATGCACCGCCATTTGTTTGATCGGTTTCTCGTCTTTCTATCCAAAATGTCAGCCGCTTGTCATTTGGCAATATCGGTTGCGGTTCACCACCTTTTTCGTTCAACCGATACTCAAAATAGCCGCTACCGCCCTTTACCTTTTCGAGGATACCTTCTGATACTAGTCGTTCAAGTCTACCGCTAAGTATATTTCGAACGATGCAAAGATCTTTTTGAAATTCATCAAATCGATGAAACCCCATGAACGCATCAAGAACGACTAGCAGACTCCAGAGCTCCCTATAACCAAGAGTGTTTGTGCTAGCGAACAGCTTATATGGTCAAAACTTTTTTTTCATTCTTGCATTCTATTATCCAAGTTTTATTATGCAACTATTAGTAGTTTTGTTATAAACCCAGATGAATAAAACTGCGCCTTAAGGAAAAAATGATCAACGTCGATACCGGTACTGAAGAACCGCTTTGCTGCATCGATCAGCGCGTTGCAACTATTACGCTCAACAACCCACATAAAAAAAATGTCCTCGGCGACATTCTAACGCCAGCATTAAAGCAGATCTTATTCGACCTAGAAGACAACGATCAGATTGGTTGCATCATGCTAACCGGTTCCGGAGATGCATTTTGCTTCGGAGGAGACGTTACAGGTATGGGTGGCGGGTCTTCCAGGACAATTTCGACTAAACAAAAGAGAGTTGACCAGCTAACACACGCCCAGAAAACTTTAACCCAGCGGCTTCATGAGCATCCTAAAATAACAATCGCTGCGCTACCTGGCGCCGCAGCTGGTGCCGGTTTATCCATTGCACTCGCCTGTGATCTTAGAGTCGCATCAGAGAATGCATTTATCACCACGGCTTTCGTCAATATCGGATTACCCGGAGACTATGGCAACAGTTGGTTTCTAACCAGACTTGTCGGCCTTGCACAAGCAAAAGAGCTGTTTTACCTCTCAGAAAGAATCAATGCATCCGATGCGATGCAAATGGGTATTGTGAACAGGCTTTTGACTACGCCCGAAGAATCGCATCGGAACCCACTCAAGCGCTAGGACGAATGAAAATAAATTTGCACCAGAGTACTAGGCCAAGGACTCTCTGAAAGCCTCGCGCTGGAGGCCAAATATCTCGTTGAATCTATGGGTGAGGACGAATCGAAGGGAGCAATTATAGCATTTTTAGAAAAACGCCCGCCAAACTTTCATTAGGTCATTTATCATGCATCTACGCACGCTAGAAAAGCTCGGCAGGACCAGACTTTCAAAAAGCTTTTTCCTACGCGAATTTCTGCATTCGGAAATTGCAGAATTAGAAGGAATCGCAAATATTCCAGATAGCCCAGAAATTGCCATAGCAGCTGGACGCGGTCTCTGTGAAAACATACTCGAACCCATGCAAAAATCTCTTGGAAAGATAAGCATTCGCTCGGCATATCGTTCATCGGCGATCAATAAAATCGGCAACGAAAAGAATTACAACTGCGCAAGCAATGAGAAGAATTACGCCCGACATATTTGGGATGTAAAAGATCGAGAGGGAAAACTAGGTGCAACAGCCTGCATCGTCGTGAACTCATTTATTGATTTCTATGACGCTACCGGTGATTGGACTGCATTGGCCTGGTGGGTTCACGACCATATTACCGACTATTCCGAGATGATCTTTTACCCACAAATTGCCGCATTCAATATCACGTGGTCCGAAGGAACACCGAAGGAAAAGCTCATTATGTCCCAGGTGCCTAACCCTCACACAGGGAAAAAAGGCATATTGACTCGAACGAATTGGGACAACTTTGCTGGATATCACACTCAACATTATCAACGCTGGATAGATTCACTCTAAAAAGGGGAGGTTTCCGCCGATAGAACACGTATTTTATCAAGTCAAGAATCGCGTATACTCATGAGATCCAAGAGGCTATATAACAAAGGATTAAGGTTGGCGTATTCATCAGGTCCACTATCCAGCATCATTCTTGTTGGTCGCATGACGCTAAAGCCCGGTCGACAAAACATTCTGCTCTATTTTTCAATAGGGACGGTACTGGCGCTTATCCCCTACGCGCTAATGCATTTGGTTGAAGGCAGCAGCCTACTAGGTTGTGCCATTTTGCTTTTTGCAATTGCGCTCGGCACTGTCACCTGGCAATTATCCCAAGCCATTGAAAATCCCGTTTCCTACATCATCGTTGTGGCAACTTTGACACTAGCCATTGTCTGCGCGACTTATGTGCTGGGCATCGGAGCGACTATGTGGAGCTATCCTGCAATTACCTCAATGTTTTTCGTGCTACCACGAAAGTCTGCGAACTGTAGTGGGTTACTCATCGCTATTCCCGTCTCTTTCCTTGCGCAACAGGAATTTGATACTGCCTTCGCGCTAAAAATACTGGCATCGCAAATATTCACCATCATCATGATGAATACAATTATTGGCGTCATCACAGACCTGCAGCAACAACTACTCGATCAAGCAATAAAGGATCCGCTAACCGGTGTATTTAACCGACGCCATATGGACGCTGCACTTCAGGAAGTAAAAACGCGACATAATCGAACCGCAGATCCAGTTTCAATTCTGATAATAGATATCGATCACTTTAAACAAGTAAACGACCGATTCGGGCATGCCGCGGGTGATCAAGCACTAAAAGTGTTGGTATCCATTATTCAGGATAATATTCGAGAAACCGATCAACTATTTCGAATGGGTGGTGAGGAATTCCTGCTACTTCTTTGGGCGACCGCTGGCGATACCGCAATGATTGTCGCTAACCAATTGAGAGCCAGAATACAGGACGCCATGTTAATCGATGATGAACAAATAACTGTCAGTATCGGCGTCAACAGCTTAAGTAAAGATCAATCAGTAGAAAAGTGGCTAGCCGGAGCTGATGACGCTCTCTATCAGGCGAAAAACACTGGCCGAAATATCGTTTGCAACGCCAATCAGGAAACCTAATTGAGCAGACTTCATTGACAATACTCGATTGAAAAGGCAGTCATAGCTAATGGCGGAGTGGGCATGCTATCCATGGCGCAGATGTTGGCGGCATTAGTCATCGCGTTTCGAACCAGGGAGTAAGATTAGCCCGGGATGCCCCACACCCGAGTTACTGGTCGCAAGCACATTTCTTCTGGCAGCATTCATTTCGTTTTCGACAGGCACGTCATTGGGAGCTTTTGCCATGATAGTCCCTATCGCTTTGCCATTGGCATACGGCTATGCAGATAATTAAATTGACCCTCTGATATTTATAGCAGTTGCCGCGATTACCGGTAGAGGAATTTTTGGCGACCATGCATCGCCCATCTCCAACACATCTGTTTTATCATCTGCTGGGGCTCAAAGTGACCATATCGGTCACGTCATCACTCAGCTACCCCATGTACTAACAGTTGCGAAAGTGACAACGGGTATCTGTCTAATTATCTAGGGGTAGCCCGCTAACGAATTCAGACTAAACCTGATATCGGGATAGCTGCGCCATGAATTGCCGAGGACTCGGGTGATGCAAGGAACCCAATTAAAGCAGCTATTTGCTCTGGCTTAACCCAGGTATTGAAGTCTGAATCAGGCATATCACTGCGATTTCTGGGGGTATCAATCAAACTAGGCATGACACAGTTAACATTGATGTTTTTCTCTCGCAACTCTAACGCCATGCTCTCCGTCAAACGGATCACTGCTGCTTTAGAGGCAGTGTAAGCACCCATGTTTGCTGCGCCAGCAGCGCCAGCTCGGGCAGAAATATTGACGATTTTGCCACCTTTTACGATCATCCCAGGCACAACTGCACTTGCCATATTCAGGATTGAACGCGCATTCAGATCAAACAAAAAATTCCAGGTTGAGTCGCTTGTCTCGTGAACAGGATCACCCATAAGGAAACCACCGGCGATATTGCAAAGAATATTGATCTCGCTGAACTGCCTCAGCACCTTACCGATGGCTTCTGAACTCCCTTCCCGGCTGGTTAAATCACATGCGATGTAGCAGTGGTTCTGATCGGGGCTTGGGTATGTTGTTGCGAGCACCTCATCAGAAATATCAAGCACAGCAACTCTTGCTCCTCGCTCTGAAAACCAGTCAACAACAGCCTTGCCTAGCACTCCAGCACCACCGGTGACCACTACGGTGATCTCTTTAAATTTCATATTTTCAGACATAGCAGGCATTCCTGATGATTGTTTTTAGTTTATATAGGCCGCTACTACTAGCCGGTGCCAAAAATAGCCTTCAAGATATAGAAGAATATGATTGCAAGCCCAGCCCCCACGGGCAATGTTACAATCCAAGAAACAAAGATTGTGGCTACAACTCTTAGATTTAATGCAGAAATACCTCGCGCCAGCCCAACCCCAAGTACACCACCCACCAGCGTATGAGTTGTCGACACGGGTAGACTGTATCCCGAAGAAATCACCACGGTTGTTGCCGCTGCCAGTTCGGCAGCAAAACCGCTGCTCGGGGTCAATTCTGTGATGTGCGTGCCAATTGTCTTCATGACCCGATAACCGTACATGGCAAGACCAGCAACGATACCGAGACCACCTAGCAGTAAGATCCAACTTGGCGTTGCAGACTTTTGACCCACCATACCACCACTTTCAATAATCCCATTGATAGCCGCGAGAGGCCCAATCGCATTTGCGACATCGTTTGATCCATGAGCAAAGGCCATCGCACAGGCTGTAAACAACATCAGCACACCAAATACTCTCTCAACGCTGATCAAATCATGTTGTTCCGAGCGAGCAACACGTTTAACCCGTGATAGAACGACCATTCCTATCACGGTGATGATTGCAGCAACACCCAGAGCATAAAACATAGACTCTTCAATACTTAAATCTAACCCGACATGCTTCAAGCCTTTGAGCAAGGTCACCATGCCCACGACATAACCCATCAGGAACATGTAAAAAGGCACATATCGCTTCGCAGCGAGAAATGGGTCATCCGCGGCAAAAATAAATCGCTTTACACTCATATAAACAACAAATGATAGGGTGCCTGCCAACACGGGTGAAATAACCCAACTCGACACTATGCTGCCCACTGCCTTCCATTGGACAGCATCAACGCCGATACCAACTGCTGCGAAACCCACGATGGCACCTACAATGCTATGTGTCGTTGACACAGGCCAACCAAATGCCGATGCAATCAGTAACCAAGTCCCTGCAGCAAGTAACGCCGCCATCATCCCGTAGACAAGAAGCTCTGGACTCCCTGCCATGATGGTCGGATCAAGGATACCTTTGCGAATCGTCGAAGTGACTTCACCGCCCGCAAGGTAGGCGCCTGCGAACTCAAACACCATTGCGATCACAATTGCTTGTTTAATTGTGATCGCTTTGGCACCTACTGAGGTCCCCATTGCATTTGCGACGTCATTGGCACCAACACCCCAGGCCATAAACAGCCCGAAAGCGACTGCAAGGATAAGTAAAATTGTGCCGTAATTTGATATTACTTCCATCGTTATAGACTCTTTTAATTATCTAGAAATGATGTACATCATCCTGTTGCCAACGGTCTGCGAATGGTCCGCAACATCTCCAATCCATTCGATAACCCGATAGAGGAACATCACATCAATCGGGTTTAGCGATTTCTCAATGCTAAACAGCTGACTCCGAACCTTGACTTGCAGGTTATCATTCTCGTGTTCGGCCAAATCCAACTCGGAAATCAGATCATGAATTAGATCAACTTCCTTACCACTGAAGCCAGATTCAACCAAATCATCCAATTCTTCGAGCGCTTTCAAGGCAAACCCACAGGTCGTTTTGGACTTTTCAACATATTCGAGCAACTCGAGACCCATTTCCTTCGGAAACTTCATCTGTCGCCCCATGACCAGACCCGCTATGTCTTTTACGCGATTGGGAATCCGATCCTGCATATGCAGCAACTCCAGCAAATCCGATCGAGAAATAGGCATAAAGAGGCTGCGCGGAAGGTTTAGTCGGATATGACTTTTGAGGTCATCGGCTTTGGATTCAAGTTCAAGAATCGTATCGTATACCTTTTTAGCTTGTTCCCAGTCTCCCTCGTTAATTGCTTCGAAATAAGGACCAAGTTGACTCACTGTTTCAAACGCTATAGTCATATGCTTTTGAATTGGCGTTATCGGAGAACGACCAAAAAGCTGATTAAAAAGGGGATTGCCAGCCATAAAATTCCAACCTTATTTTTCGCGCATTATAGATATGGAATTACGAGAAGTAACGCCAAAAAAGCATAATAACCGAAAATCAGCATTACAGATATCGACTCAATTTACGTAGAAAAAATCAGGAAATCAGCTCTATGCTGTGGTATAACTCGCTTCCTCATGAAAACACTCACTTCACCTACAAAATTACCCGCTTCAGGAGAGCTGATTTTGGAGAGAAAACTCGAACGAAAGGAACGTTTCTTCGACGGCCTCGCCATCGTACTATCGGGCACCTGTATGCTTCATTGCCTAGCGCTACCTATCCTTGTCACGCTATTTCCGATTGTTCAGGGTAGCTTATTAGAAGAACAGCATTTTCACCTAATTATGCTGGTGTTGATATTGCCTACCAGCCTTATCGCACTCACGGTCGGGTGTCGCAAACACAAAGATAAACTCACCATGGCACTCGGTACTATCGGGTTAGTTGTACTTGCGATCACAGCGCTATTCGGACATGAATTGTTTGGCATGTCGGGAGAGCGAGTTATCACCAGTATTGGTGGCCTGGTGCTTGCAGCTGCACATATCCGGAATTACCTATCTTGTCGCAAAGTAGATTGCCAACACGAAGAGAAAACCCATGCTGATCTTGAAACTCAAGGAAAAAGCTGAGCCAGCGCAAGCTTACTAACCTCCGACTATCCCTTCCGACTATCCCTTCCGACTATCCCTTCCGACTATGGACCAGCAGGGCCTCATAGAGACCTATCAGCAATGATACGGTTGGCCCAGCAACACGGACTTTTGTATCAAAGGCGATGCTGGATTGATCAGCCTCAATCTCTTTCGCAATACATCTATGTGCCAACTGCTCAAATGCAAAATGACCTCGTGTATTTGTATGCCAATTCAAATGGTAACTGTTACTATTTAAGACGTCCGACAGTCTAATTTCATAAATATCTGAGACTTCATCGGTATTTGCTTCAATCTTTGATGGCGGCGTGATCAAACCCACAATCGGCTTTATCAAGTAACCAGCCTGAGTGAAATAATCACCCAGTGTGCCCAATACTTCAACCTGATCAGAATCGAGGTCGACCTCCTCTTTAGATTCTCGAAGCGCTGCACTAACCGCATTGCTGTCACCTGGATCGACAATGCCCCCAGGGAAACATAAATGTCCGCCGAAACGAATATGCGATTGACGTTTTGTTATCAAGATAGTCGGTTCGTTACCACGCAAAATGATGGGTATGAGCACTGCCGATAATCTTGCCTTTTGCTTGATTTCCTCCCTAACCGGTATTTCTGCATGGGGATTTCGAATAGCATTAAAGATACGCGACGACGCGAACAAACTTCGAATTGTATCGATCGGTGAGGCTAGCTCCTTAGCCGACAAAAGCTCCAACAATGGTGCATGTTTATTATCCCCTGATTCAGTCAACATCTAATCTGGCACACTCAACATAAAACTCCCCTACATGTATTGCTTAAGTTCACGATAGCCAATCAGGTGAATTCCTGCATCCGCAATGTATTGCTTAAGTGCTGGATCACGCCAAGCATCATAATCCGCATGACGGGACTCTGGCCGCTCTTTATCAATTGCTTTGAGTTCAGCGCCCATTTTCGCTGGGTGAAACAACAAATGACTCAAGCCGGGATTCACTGTGTCGATCAATTCTCGATAAAAGACTTTCTTGTCAGCCATTGGCTTAAGGGTATCAATATAAATTTCATCAAGCGTTGGGACTTTGTCAGTATCGACCTTTTCCAACACTTCAGCATAACCATCAGCGATATCACTTTTGTCAATCATGCCAAGACGTTCACGCGTGACATTAGGCAAAAAGGCTGGCACACCGAATTCATCCGCCAATGCCAGGTAAGTCGCAAGAAATTTAGGGTGTACCACACTACCCATATGAGTATCGATATGAGTAATGTCAATTCCAGCCTTAATAGCCATTTCAATTTGAGTGCGCATTTCTCTCTCAGCTCCGGCAACGGTGACATGTCTCACCGCATCCTCCCGGGTTTTCCAGAGGTAACCCTGCTCATCAAGCAGACCCGTACTCTTATCTCTAGAACTTAACGCGGGCCATCGATAGGTTGGGTATTCACAGGTTAGCGTAAGGTGCACACCAACATCGTAATCTGGTCTTGCTCTACAAATCTCGGCCGCCTCTTGAAACCAAGGACCTGCAGTCAAAATAGAACCACAGGAAGCAGCACCAGCATCGAGACATTCAAATGAAGCAACATTTGCTGCATGAGCAAAGCCAATATCATCTATATGGGTAATAAGTACCTTGTCTTGCTCTGTGTAACCCATCTTCTTTAGAAACGCATTCATGGAAGACCCTTTTTGTATCCTAATTTAAAGCATTAGCTTACCGAGAACTTTCCTTTACCATCCACGCTCGCAGCACGTCCACAAAACTCAACTTCCGTCATCTCCTTCATCAGATCTTGATCCTCAGTGTTTGCCCAGGTTCGAGTTCCATCTGGCAACAAACAAGCCGCATGCCCCATGGTTGTGCCGTTAGCTCCATACATCACCGTGTAAGATTCAATTTCGACATCGCCAACATGATCAACAACACAATTTCTGGTTGGCGTTTTATCAACCTCATCCTGCACATCCGCATATTGGAAATCAGTCGTCGGTTCGACACCCGAGTAAATTCCAAATGCATGCTTGGTCAGATAACCGCCATTAGCCGTAATCATACCTTTGGATTCAGGCGCTTCGCGGACAAGCTCAACCATTCTTGCAATACTGTGCATGACATAATTATTGAGCGGGCCACCGCCGAAGGTTAAACCACCTGTAATCGTCAGTGGCTTGCTTTCATCCAACCCAAGTTCTTTTGCCGCAACTTGGACTGCAGAGGGGAAACAACTATACACATCCAGATGATCAAGATCAGATACCGAGAGTTTCATTAACTCCAGCACACGGTTGCCGGCAATTCTGATCGCCGGAGAACTGTGAAGATTATCTCGACTTGAGACCATGTAATGATCGTGGGCGTCGGTACCAGCATGCGGATACACCCATTGCGATTCGGGAATACCCAGCGCTTTAGCCTTAGCGACAGAGCACATAATCAATGCAGCGCTCATATCCACAGCATTGTTTGAATTCATTAGCTTAGGGTACGGAAAGCTAATCATTCGATTACTGGCAGATGCTGTACGTATCGTTTCAGCATCGACCTGATTCTTGATCCAGGCATGGGGGTTGCCCGCAGCCACTTTACTGAAACCGGCCCAGAGTTCAGAGATCCTGATTCGATGTTCTTCTATACTCTCGTTTCGGTTATACCTTATTGCATTCTCAAACATCGGATAGAGCTGGATAGGCATTCTAATGCCCCTCGCCATTTCCGCTTCACCAGCCATTTTAATGTCTTCACCGATGACACGAGTGTAATCGCCACTAGTCTCAGTTACCGGTAGCACGATCCCCGCCTTTTTCGCTTTTGCCTGACTGTTGCCATTTTCAGCACCAGTAATAGCAACTAAAGATCGTTCCCCAGACAGAATCTCCAATGCAGACTGATTCACCACAGATTGCACCATGTTGCCGCCATAAGGCGTACCGACTGTCTCTACGTTAGACAATCCGAGTTTTTCCGCAACATAACTGGCTGGCTGCTTGTATCGCCACACACCTCTGATCACCCGAATAGATTCAATATCTTTCACAAGCGTAGTATTACCAGCATCCTCAGCTGCCGCCCTTATCGCATCAACCATAGAATCAATCGGTTCTTTCCCAAGCAATGGATCGGTTAGTCTTTGCTCAAGCTGCGATATTCCAATAATGACGGGCGTATTTGGATTCGTCATAAAATATGTCCTTCGTGATTATATTAAAGTAGTCATTGTGCCACAGATACCTGCAGCTTTTGTATGGTCGCATCTATGCTCAACATCCTGATAAACTGCTAAAATAAATATTGTCACTTCCATCAATCGCTACTCTAAAGATAAAGACAAAATAGTGAAAATTGCAGTTACGGCTTGGATGTCAGGTACGAAAGGTCTGGCGAGTGAGCTCGCTAAACAGGGAACAATTGCTGAAGAGATGGGCTTTCATTCTTTTTGGTTGCCTGAGAATCATTTTGGCGACCAACGTTCTCTACCCGCACCTTTGATGCTGCTGAGCGCGGTCGCGGCAACAACCAGTAAAATCAAATTGGGTTCAACTTCTTATTTGTTGCCTATTCGTAATCCAATACTCGCAGCCGAGGAAGTTGCAGTTTTAGACACACTGTCAGGAGGACGGGTAATTCTTGGTGTCGGGCGTGGGGTTCAACCGGCCATGTTTGATGTTTTTGACATTCCTGTAAAAGAGAAACGGCAGCGATTTAAGCAGAATTTAGAAATCATGATCAATGCCTGGCGAGGTCAGCCAATAATAACCGCTAATGGCGAAGAACAGGAAATTAGACTGGCGCCACTGCCTATTCAAGCCCCTCATCCGCCGATCTGGGTTGCAGCCTTTGGACCTCTTGCCCTCAAACAAGCTGGCTCTCTGGGCTTGCCCTACCTCGCCTCGCCGGTTGAGACTTTGAGCACACTGGCTGACAACTACAAAGCGCATCGTGAACACGCATCAAACGCTGGTGTCACCAATATACAAGCAGTTCCAGTCATGAGAACTTTGTTCGTGAGTCAGGATAAATCTCTGGTCAAAAATGTTAAGGCTGCACTAGATGGAGGCATGGGGCACTCTATGCGCTCGGAAAATGCCATAGTGGATGATTGGACGGTTATTGGAGATCTGGCTTACGTAAAAGACAAGATCGCTGAGTATGAAACGGAAATTGGGATGACTCACCTTATCGTACGTGGACAGATTCCTGGAATATCCAACGACGAACAACTGGCTAGCTTCGAACGCGTACTATCTTTGCAATAGCCCGTAATCTAGAGCCAACAGCCAGCGAACTTAATCCAGAGCACTTTGCCTACCGCCCTTATGCTAGACGCTAGAATCCGCTAAACGTGAATTGGGAACTACGACTAATTGATGATTTTTATCTTCTGGCCAACTTTGGGCTGCCCATCAGGGTAGAGACCATTGATTACGCGTAACTTGTCTAAAGCATAATTCGTAATGGGTGAAGCATCAGCGAGTTGCTCCATTGTCATACCCTCTTCCACCTTAATCACTTCAAGCTTAGGTTTTACGGCTTTCTTTCTGTCCAGGGCGGTCATTTTCTCGAAGCTAAAAATAGTTGCGATGAAATCTCTGTCAGCTGCGATTCGATGTAAATCCTGCGCCCCCGCGCCCGTAAGAACATAAGCGATACGCCGACGTTCATTAAAAATTGCGGCAACCCGAACGGGGCGGCGACCAAATGGTGTTTCTGCTCTGTCAGCTATACCAAGAAACGCCGGCAACTTGCCTATTGTGAGGTCTTTGCCTTCGCGAACATTCATACCTAAACCCTCGAGAAACTCTTTTCCTCCAACATTTTTACTCACCCGCGCGGTTGAAATGGCCAGCACAGCATCGGAAACAGTTGATACGGCCTGCACCCCCCCGGCACTAGATTCAATTCGCCACCCTTGCGGAAACCTGAATTTGATACCTAATTTCGAATGGTAGAAGACGTTTTTCCTAACAACACCGACCTGTTTTGTCGGTCCATACCTGAGACCGTTTAGCTTTTCCAGAAACTCATCCTTCTGAATCGTTTCTTCGTAGTCAGCCAGCAGCGAGTTAGATTCTAAGATGGCTTGCTTATAGCGCGTGTCCTGATCAGGATGAGTTGACAAAAAACCGTGGTAAACATTAGGCGTTCTCTCTTCTTTCCTCGCATGAGAAATTTCTATTCGATCTTTTGCTTTGAGTATCTCAATCGTGTTGAGCATTGCATCAGGAGAGTAACCTGCCTTTGCCATGTATCTTGAACCGACCGCATCGGCCTCCAGTTCATATTCGCGGCTATAACCCTTCTGCAGCACACCACCCAGAATACTTCCTAGATCGTAAACGCCTGCTGTACCAGTAACCATAGACGCAACCTGAGCAGCTAAATCCAAGAGTTTCGCCTTTGACTGGTTCCTTAAACCATGCTTTTCAGTTACATGCGCAATCTCATGTCCCAGAATAGCGGCCAATTCTGATTCCGTATTAACGTGTGTAAGAATTCCACGGGTAACGTAAACATATCCCCCCGGTAACGCGAAGGCATTGATGATTCCGTCATCAAGTACAGTGAAGTGAAACTCTAGGTTTGCACGAGTACTTTGGTCAGCCACCCTTTGTCCGACCATCGTCACATAGTCCTGTAAGTCTTTGTCCCTGTAGATGCCGTATTGAGCTATAATATTTTGGTGCTCTCTTGCACCTAGCTTGACTTCGTTTTCTTCTGACATTGCCAACGCAAAACTGGTGCCGAAAAATAGCAGCGCTGCAAACATCACATGTATTGCTGCTTTGACTGTCACTGTAATACGGGCAAAAATAGCGGTACACTCGCCTTTAGTCGCTAAAAATTTTGTCACCATCTGGTACATCACAATCAATTCCCAATTCACCATTATTCCCACAGTTTGTATTCCCCACAGGTTGTATAACTATTGCCCTGGTATTCAACTGCATAATTTGAAGAAATACCAGCTCCTCCTAATCTCTTGCCATCAGGATTCATACGCATTATCTAATATAAGACCTCAAAACCTGCCAATTTATCCCCCACAGAACCTTTTTATATGAAACATGTACCTATCAATTGCCAAAGTTAGATTTACAGATCTCAGACTCTGGTTAATAATGTCACAAAGTAAGTATCCGGATTCAGAAATGCACATCACTGCCCGATCTTGGACGATTAAGCTGCTTCTACTTGTATGTTTCGTTTATGCGCCTCAAGGTTTCACACAGGACATTTCGAACACAGGCATTGAAAGTAATCAAATAGAGCCAACTCAAGAAGAGCCTGATCTAATTCCCTTTGCCGAAGAAAAATTGGGGAAATATGAACGCGCGATTGAGGGCTATCTCGAGCTAATGGAGAATATCGAAGCGCGAGAAGGGCAATTCTCCACCAAACTCGTTAATCCTTTGTTGGGTTTATCCCGCAGCTACCTTGCATTGAATGAACTGGTTGCAGCCGAGGATTCAGCAGCCAGAGCTCAACATTTACAACACAGAGATGAAGGCGTGCTTTCGCTGGGCCAACTTTCCGTGATCAAAATTAAGACGAGAATTCATCTTCTCGAAGGAAAACCAGCAAAAGCAGATAAACAACAGCGCTTCGCGTTTTACTTGGCAGAAAGAAACCACGGGGTGAACTCACTTGATGCCTTACCAGCGACCTATAAACTCATAGATTGGTACACCGCAACTGGCCAGTATTATAAAGCACAGCGCTTACTTGAAAGCACGATCAAGTCCTTTAGCGAGAAGGACGGCCAGCAACTTGAAGGGCAACAAGCTGTCTTGCTCCCCGCCTTATTAAGATCTGCTCGCCTTCGACGCCTCCGTGGTATCGCAGGCCAGCACAGGCACCTGGAGAGCGCGCTAAAAGTCATTACCGAACATCCAAACATAGCTCAGGAACGAAAAACTGAAGTTTATCTTGCCCTCGCCGATGCCTATCTGATTGAAAGCAGATTTGCTGATGCGCAAAAATACTACCAAATAACTTGGGATAACCTAGTTCAAAGTCGGCAGGTTGAGCAATTCTCCCAGCCAAAGGAACTAGCTTTGTCTAACCTCCTGAACGAATCAACTTCCAATGGATACAGTGAATACAGGACAAACAGCATCAATCGCCTCGACCCACGTTCGCGAGACTATCGACCTTTTGACAGAGACAACGAATTGAAACTGTCAGAGCCTCAAAAACTTGTGCTGCCCTTTCAAGATGACGACTACTCCGTTTTATTCAATGAGAACTCTAACGACCCCGCTGCTCACAAGACCTTCAAAGTCGTCGGTGAGCCTTTCAGGTTTGTTCGTGCTCAGTTGGTTGATTTTCTGCCAGCAAGATTAAAGTCTGATGAAGGTCTCGCAACAGTCAACATCGAAATGGTATTCAGCGTTAACGCTGAAGGCAGGACCCACGATATTAATGTCACCAGTGAACAAGCCACGGGGCGTCTTCTACGAACCATGCGCCGGATTCTTGCAAAAACGAGATTTCGACCACGATTGGCTGATGGTAAACCTGTCGCAACAAAAGTAGTAAAACTTACACAAACCTTTAGGACCCCGTCGGCGTAAATTATGGCTCTAAGATCCACCCGCTATTTACTTACTTGCTTGTTCTTTGTCACATTGAGCAGTGACGTCTTTGGCATGAAGGATATATCTGGCCTTCTATTCAGAAGCCTTTCATTCTCTGCTGATGAAAACAACCAGCACTTTGAAGACGCTATAAGCAACTTAGACAAAGGGAATTTCAAAGAAGCTAATAGCTATAGCAGCTTATTAACGGCAAATGTTGAAGCTGACACTCGAATAGATGTTCTGACCTTAGCACGAGTTCTAACTAATGCTGCGATCATCCATACACGTGTAGACCAATTAGAGTCGGCTTTGGTATTACTAGACCAAGCCATCCAACTCGTTGATAGCGAATCACCATTTCACGAAGACATTTATCCATTGATGATGGTCAAAGCTCAAATTCTAAAGGAGCAGAACAAGTTGGTCGTGGCAACAGATTTGCTCCGTAGAGCCCAGCACATCACTCACAGAAATGATGGCGTTTATAGCGAGCAACAGATAGCCGTGGTAGACCTAATCTCTGAAATAAGTACTTCGCAAAGAGACTACGCGGAAGCTGACAGACAGGAACTATTCAACCTGAGCATCGGAGAACACACCTTCGGCGCTAACAGCATAAAACTTGTTCCGCGACTTGAAAAGGTTGGCAGACACTTTCGACTTCGAGGGGCTGCCATGCACTTCGAACCCAACGCAATATTTGCCCCAGCACCGGTACTCAATAGAAAGGACCGAGCGGCTATCTTCAATGAGTCGTTACGGCACTACAACAGATCATTAACAATACAAGAAAACAACTACGGACCAAATGACTTGAGATTGGTAAACACCTTGAGATCAATTGCGCACACGAGAATGGCACAGATATCCGGTCGAAGGTATGCTGAAGACGCCCTCGCAAGAGTCGTTAGCATTACAGCCGCCAATCCCATTGCAGACATCCCAGAACATGCAGTTGCTCTCATCGAGTTGGCGGACGCATACACAATCAACGGAAATAGGAAAGCGGCTGAAACTTATCTAGACGCCTGGGATCTACTCTCACAATCCGAAGAATTGAACGAGTTAAGAAAAGATATTTTCAGCTCACCAACTCGAATTTTCCCACCGACTCAACCCTATAGCCTATTATCACGCAGGCCAAGCGCGGTAGAACCAGGCGAAGAAATCTACGTCATTGCGATGTATTCAATCCGTCCCAATGGCAGAACTTCAGATATCGAAGTGTTTGAAAGTAATGCACCTGTCGAACAAAAGAAGCAGCTTAGGTTATGGATCAGAGACTCAAGGTACCGCCCGCGTATAGAGGACGGCGTCCTAGTGCAAACAGAGGGCCTGACTATTAAACAGACCTTTCAAGTCATTGCAGAAAAAGTGACCAATGACGTTTCTGAAGGTCAGAGCGCTTTAGAAGAGCAGAGCACTTTAAAAGGTCAGAGTCCGTTGCCGGAATAAGCAGATAAAAAGGCGTTTAGACTTTTCGCACCCTGACATTAGACCTCGTCCGCAACTACTTGCTCGCCATGCAAAAATTCACGTAGCTGATTGGCCAAAGCTTTACATGCGGCATTCCCCGGCCTGGCGATAATAGGAATGGGCAATATGACGCCAGCTAGATAGGACGTGCCATTAGCATCTGCGCTGATTTGGCCTGATGTCGTCATGTTTTCAACATCCCATATAGAGGCCTCATAAGATGCGTCCTCTTCCCAATAGCTCACGCCGAAGCATCCGCCACCAAAGCTGGATATTGTACAACTGAAGCTACCGCCACTATCTACCGTAATCGTATCGCCAGATATCCAAGCAAGGTATCGGACCTGTGTTTCGATAATTCGTTTCTGCACGCCTGGTTGAGCGAATAACTTAGCCAGATCCTTTGAAGATGTTGGCGCGGTTCTGGGCTCGAACCACGGATACAATTGATCTTTGAATTCTTTTTGGGTCACTAGCCTGAGCGGCCGATCGCCTTTCTCTAAGGCAGCAGCGACGCAGTCAGTGAAGCTGCTTTCTGTTTCCCTATCGCTATAACTTGCCCGGCCCAGCAGCACGATGGCATCCTCGTCCGCGATCCCCGTTGACGCCTCGCGTCGTTCTTCGATACGTGTGGAAGCACAACCTACAACTGTCATTAAAGCGAGCAAGCCCATCGCGGCCTTCAATTGCGTCATCATTAATTACCAATACCCCGAAGCCAGGTTTGAACGACTGGTTGAGACTCCATTTCTATCGCAATCCGAGCCCCGCCATCCCTTATTGCCAACATCGTTGCCTCGCTTAAAGAATCTGTCGCCCCAAATAGTGTTCGCTCACTTTTGCCATAGCCTACGATTGTCCACTCTCCAAGTTTTTCATTATTTAAATCGTAAAGTGACATGCGGTAATGGATCGATGCCGAATAAAATTTGAGTCCGGAGACATTAGGGGTCAAGAATCCGTATTTGATGATCTCGGGTATTAGAATGCCATCGAAACCTGCAATCTTTTCTCCAATAAGAGGGCTATCGTCTATTTCTGTCACATTTTCAAAAACTGACGTCATTAAATTACGAAAGAACAGAAGGTTTTGACCACCCATATCTACTTTAAAATTTCCGTGCTGTCTGATCGTCTCTTCATGCTGAAAACTTTTGAAGTCATCGGAATAATACACAGCAATGTTCGCAGGGATCGTCGCGACGAGCGGCGTAGGAATAGTGCCTTCAACTATTACGCTTGTAGTACAGCCACCAATCAAAAGGGTGGCCGCGAACAGCATACTAATGTGAAAAAACCTGATCAAGTTCTTGAACCTCTCATGTACATTCGTTTCTGACCCCATCACATTAGTTCAATCCTATTGTAAAAAACAAAAACCGGCCATCAAGAGTCAACTCTCATATGTTGGCAGAGAGTCCCCACAAAGATACTACCTACTGAGCAATCGAATTCCTACTATAAAAACAGGCCGATAATGGACTGGCTTTGAGCTCATCTAGGAACATCATCATTTGGACTTATTTACCCATTGATTGAACGATCCTCATCAAAATCAGGTCTCATGTTGAAGCAGCTGAAGATTCCACACAGCATATTCAGTTACACTTCAGGTTTATAGGTGCACAATGCCTATAGCCCTAGAGCGGCGCTCTTGATTAGCGATGACTGCTTAAAATTACCAGTAAGCGAGACCAGCAGGTAAAAGAATGAGAAAACCCATGTACAACCAACAGATATTGTACAAGCGACAAATATTTCGCCGAGCCATGCTTATTGTAATGCTGAGCGGAGCACTCATAAGCTGTCGAGCTACCGTTCCCTTTTCTCCACCGCCTTCTGGCAGCTCTATACCTGGTCTCCCTGGAGGAATGCCTAGCAGTGGTGGCTCGCCACCGAGCAGCAGCCCAAGCAGTTCTCCAAGCAGTTCTCCAAGCAGCTCTCCAAGTGGCTCTTCTGGTAGCAGCCCCAGCGGCGGCATGCCTTCCGGAGGTCAAAGTGGTGGGCAAAGCGGTGGCGAAAGCGGTGGCGAAAGCGGTCAGAGTGGTGGGCAAAGTGGCGGGCAA
The DNA here is from genome assembly GCA_047629195.1 of Candidatus Azotimanducaceae bacterium. GTDB lineage: Bacteria > Pseudomonadota > Gammaproteobacteria > Pseudomonadales > Azotimanducaceae > UBA4582. Next base: position 45,849 of record JBLHWY010000001.1, on the reverse strand, counting down.
AGCGGCGGGCAAAGCGGCGGCGAGAGTGGCAGCCCAAGTGGAGAGGCTAACTCTGACGGCATGCCAGATTTCCCTACTCTGCCGGATTTCGCAAAGAAAAAAAGTGATGGCGCTGCGGGTGAAGGTGAAGGCGAAGGAAGCCCAGGCGCAGAACAGCGGGAGAAATCCGGCGGCGATCTACAGGCTGCTGGCGACTCAATTGGCGAAAGCGGCGATATGCTCGGCGACGCCGCCAGCGGTGGAATGTCTGGTGCTAGCGGGGCCGGTGGCGCTGGCTCAGATGGTCCTGCGGCCGCAGGTGAAGGCGCCGATGAGCTCGGCGATGAAATTCGAGCTGCTCAAGATGCGCTAAAGGAAGCAGGCATCGCACTGAAAACCGCAGGTGAAGCAATACAGAATGCCACCACCGAAGAAGAACTCGAGAGAGCAGAAGATCTGCTATCTGACGCAAGAGTTGCAGTTATCATCGCTGAGGGAGACCTCATTGGCGCTAAAGAGTCGGTGTTGGGAAATGGTGGGGAAATGACCCCAGAACTCGAAGAAGTATTTGCTCACGTCGAGGACTCGCTGGGCAAAGCGAACGGGGTCCTCGCTGAAGCATCAACCGCCGTAATCGACGCCCAAGCTGATGGATTACCCGATGTTGCTGACAACCAAGAAGCTGCAGGGCGACTGGGTGACCTCGAAGACGATCTGGATGATTCGCTCGATGTTTTCGATGGTAAAATCAGCGCAGCGAGGGGCTCGGTGCTCAATGGCGCTCCTCCGACAACTTCTGGCCTACCCGCACAAAATACTCGTCCGAGCGCTTCAGGCAGTCAATCAGGATCATCTTCGGATCAAAAGCAAAGCGAATCTTCGTCCTCCTCCAGCGGTGGCTCGCAAGTGGCAAGTGCTTCAGGAAATGGGGGTGGTAGTGGCGATAGCAACATTCCAGCAAATATTCCGGACGGACAGGATGATGATATTGTTGCCCAGCAACTGCGAGAGGCGGCAATATCGGAAACTGATGTGGAATTACAGGCCAAGCTCTGGGAAGAATACGCTAGATACAAATCTGGGGGCTGATCGGCGGTTTATGAAAGCAAAAACCGCCAGATCGATTGATAAAACATTTGTTAAAAGCGAGCACCACTACTGTTAAAATCGGACACGCTACGTAAAATCGATTCATTGCTGAACGCAGACACTGGACGAACAGCAGACAAAATCCCAAGGGGAGCTAGAAATGAAAACGTTGGTTAATCTGGCGACAGCAAGTCGGGATAGCATGAAAATAATTTGCATAATCCTAATGGGGATCATTGCAATTCCTGCCTGTTCGTCAACCGAGGTCATCAAGGCAAATTCAACGCCACCAATGACGGCAACAATTCAGCTACCCATTGATTTGTACATGGACATCGGCATTATGCCACTCGAACCCGGTATTCCCGAAGGAGAAGAAGCTCTAGAAAACTCTCTTATTATCCCTGATGTGCGCCGAGCCGAAGCGAGATACATTGCCTATCAATTAAAAGACACACTAGAACTTACCGGAAACTGGGGTGCTGTTCGCGTCATTCCTCAGTTTACTGAAGCAGTGGACATTCTTATCACAGGCAAAATCCTAGAATCCAACGGCGAAGAATTGAAAATTCAGGTCACCGTCACCGACTCTACGGGAAATGTGTGGCTGTCTCGAAATTTCACGGATACTGCGAGCAAATACTCTTACGAGGCTCCCAAAGAAGATCCCTTCCAGGACTTCTACAATGATGTTGCTAATGCGATCCTGCTTTACAGAGAAACTCTTCAGGATGAAGAATTAGCTAAAATAAAACAGGTTTCTAATCTGCGCTACGCAATTCGATTATCGCCCGAAGCTTTTGGCAGTTATCTCACCGAATCAAAAGGTAGGGTGAAGATCAATCAACTACCTGCCAACAATGATCAAATGTTGGTACGAGTCAATCGTATAAAAGAGCGGGAATATCTATTTGTCGATACATTAGATGACTACTACGGTAACTTTTTCAGAGACATGAAATCCTCATACGACGAATGGCGATATGCCACCTATGATGAGGCAGTAGCAACTAAACGGCTTAAAAAAGAATCACTAAAGCGGATGGTCGGCGGAGCGGCAGTTGTTGCTGCTGGCATTGCTGCCAGTGCGAGCAAACAAAGTAATACTTGGGCGACCCAAGCGGCTGCCGTCGGTGTTGTTGGTGGCGGTATTGGACTTATTAAATCGGGGCTAAACAGAAGACAGCAGGCGGAAGTGCATGAAAATGCCCTGAAAGAAATAAGTGAATCTCTGGGCGCTGAAATTACACCCCATGTGCTTGATATCGAAGGCCGCACAATTGAGTTGACAGGATCGGCTGATGTGCAATATGAAGAATGGCGCGAAATTCTAAAACAGATCTACGTTGAAGAAACCGGACTTCCAGCTCGGAAAGACCCCTAACACTGGATAATCCGGATTTTATGACTCTGAAATTTACCGAAGGTCAGAACTTCACCGACCAATATTCTTTACTCCATCACATCGATTCAGGCGCGAGCGCCGGCTCATCTGTTGCGGCGCCTGAGGAACAGTGGTTAGCTGTTAACACGATATCCAATGAGCGCGTGACAATAAAGATCCTTCTTGATTCGGGCGCTCCGACCGAACCAACGCAGCAAATAGCTACATTAGAATCACGCCTAAATGCAGTTCGAGGTTTGATTCACCCTTGTATAGCCAGAACTCTTGGCGTTGGCGTAGAACAAAGCTTTCCTTATGTTGTTACTCAATATGAGAAAGGTTTAAAGCCGCTCAACATCGATCAAACACTGACAAAGCTAAGTAAACAGATAGATCAGCTGATAGAAACGATGATGTTTGTACATGGCTTTGGTATCAGTCACGGATCAATCAACCCTAACAACCTATTAGTCCTTAGCGAAGGAAGCATCCTCATTACTGATTTCGTCAGACTGCCTATGGCATTAAACCAGTCAGCTATCGAGTATCCATACGCGAGCCCTCAAGCCCTAGCAGGGCAACCCGCCACCATTTCTGATGACATATACGCTTTGGGTGCATTGCTCTACCGACTGTTGACGCAAAGAGATTGGCAACTGGGTAGAACTTTTGAGTCTGACCACCCTATTCCAGCGGATCTTCGAAATTATCTGGCAGCAATGCTGGCTCACCGTATTGAAGACCGAGCAACCGACCTCTCAGCTATTAGAAGCCTAGTAGCAGCATACAATGATGAGAGTTCGTCAAACAAAAACGAGAGCATAACCCCATCTGGCTTCTCTAAAGTACTTCCTGCATCAAATGTCGAAAATCGTAAAGATGAGGGCTCGCAAAACACACTTGACTCCAAATCTTCACAGGATCACAAGTTTGTCCCGATTGTCGAACATGCTACCCCGCGAGAACGAAGTGTCATGTCCGCGTCCGCTGCTTTTTTTATATTCGCGTTGATCGCAATAATTGGTGGCATTGTATTTTTCTATTTGCCAACGCTTGTACCCGTGTCGCCCACCCCTATTTCCTCTGCAGCAGAAACTAAAAAAGTGGAAACAGCGCCTATTAGTCGTGGCATAGACACGGCAAACAGTGAAGATAAAACGGCGAGTCAGGCATCAAGCGAAGCGCCCCTGGCGCCGATGGAAGCTGCGTTGCTAGAAAAATTAATTATTGATGGCCAAACCACAGCGACCCAACTTTTGCGCAAACAATTGCAGCTTGAAGACTTGGCTGTCTATGCGTGGGCTAAGGAAGAGTACTCGACTATTGTAGATCTGGGGCTCGCTGGAGACGATTTCTATCGTCTTAAAAACTACCAAGCGGCCATGGATAGCTACCAAGATGCAATGGATAAACTTGATCTGCTATTAGCTCAGGTTGACGGTGTGCAAGAGGTTTATGAGCAAAAAGGAGAGACCGCATTACTAGAAGGGGATGAGGCAACAGCGAGAGAAGCCTACAAAACATTAAACGCTATTGAGCCTGGAAATCCCGATATTGAGCATGCACTCGTCCGAGCAGAAAACCTTAGCAAAGTTTTAGCCATGATGAAAAGTGGGGAAGAATTTGAAGAGAATCGAGCATTGGAAAAAGCACTGGCCAAGTATGAAGATGCCTATGAGCTTGACCCCGAATGGGAACCTGCCATCATCGCGATTGAACGGACAGAGATTGGCATTGTGCAGAGCCAATTCAACGCCTCAATGTCTAGAGCATTTACTGCCTTCGCAGACCGGGATTATGAAGCTGCAAGAACTGCATTTAGCGAAGCAGGAGAGATCATCCCCGAGTCTAGCGAGCCCGCTGATGGTTTGTTACAAATCGAAATTGCTATAAAACAATTTGAATTTTCTGAAATACAAGTTGCCGCTTCAGCATTGGTCGAGCAAGAAGAGTGGGCGCAAGCACTACAAGCGTACAAGAATGCATTAGATCAGGACTCAACCCTTGTATTTGCCAAAAAGGGGTACCAAGAATCGTTAAAACGTAACAACCTGGACCTCGCCTTGAACCGCTTTATTAATTCACCGGCTGTCATGTCAAAAGATTCGGAACTGGCAAAAGCGAAAAAACTCCTAGTCAAAGCCGCACGTGAAAAGAATCATCGTGGGCCTAAGTTAAAAAAGCAGATTAATGATCTATCGCTCTATGTTTCTTACGCCCGGATTCCTGTTGAATTGGACATTCAATCAGACAACAAAACCGACGTTACGGTGTACCGCATTGCAACCTTGGGTAAAATCAATCAAACACGAATCGAGCTGATTCCAGGCTCCTACACAATTGTCGGCACAAGGAAAGGCTATCGAGATGTTCATGAAAACCTTACCTTACTTGGTGGCCGAGGCATCATATCTGTTGATGTCAGTTGCTCAGAAAAAATCTGATGCCTGATTCTCTCAATGAAAATATCGTCATTGAAGCAACTCCATTCGAAAGGGTTGGAGCGACGGCAAACAAGCGTAGTTTTGTACTCAGGCCGATACCGATTCTGATGATTTCTATTTTCGCGATGCTTGGCTCGGCAGCAATTTTTTTATTTAGCGCTCGCGCTGTGAGTTTTCAGCTTCAACCTGAAGCTTCCAAATTCACACTAACCAGTGGTTTTTTCGCCTATAAACTGGGAGAGCGATATCTTATGCTTTCCGGTGACTATAGCTTTCAGGCCGAAACAGACGGTTATCACCCCCTCGAAAAATCGTTTGAAGTTGGTGAGCAGGCCGATCAAATAATTAAATTCGAGTTCAGAAAACTTCCAGGGATCCTCACCGTAGCTACGCAGCAGGATTCAAATTCAGAGCTTTTTGTTGATCAACAGTATATCGGATACCTACCGCTCACAATCGAAACTATTGAGCCAGGCGTACATGACATCCACATCACGTCTGAAAGATTTCAGCCATTCGACTCGGAAATAACGATTGAAGGTCAGCGAATCGAGCAGTCAGAAACTTATGAATTAACGCCAGCGTGGGCAAATATCAGCTTTGACAGCAGCCCGACTGGTGCAGTCATCTTAGCATCAGGAGCAGAACTGGGCAGAACCCCTCAGATAGTTGAAATTCTACAAGGTACCCACCAGGTATCGCTCAAGAAACAGGGTTACAAGTCATGGGAAACAGTACTCGACATTATCGCAAACGAAGATCAGACAATACCTGCGCCAAAGCTCGTACCCGCTGACGGCAAAATCTCTATTGTTTCAAATCCTGAAGGCGCAAACGTCACAATTAGCGGCCAATACTCCGGGCAGACGCCTCTAGATGTCAGTTTGCGCCCGGGTAAATCCTATCGCATCATCCTCTCGCGCGCTGGTTTCGAACAGGTCACCCAAACAATCCGTATCGAAGCGGATGAAGACATTGCAATCAACCGAAAACTGAAACCAATTCTGGGTATCGTCTCAATTCAGGTAGAACCTGAAGGAGCAGAATTGTTTATTAATGGTGAATTACAACACAGCGCTACACAACGATTGAGTCTCACTGCACGAACCCATCAATTTGAAATAAGGAAAGCAGGGTATGCGACTCATGTCGCCACCGTCACACCCAGACCCGGTTTCTCACAGCAACTGCTGATCAAATTACAGACGGAAAATGAAGCACAGATTGCTGCAATATCTCCAGAGCTAATCAATCCCGTTGGCCAAGAATTAAAGCTAATTATTCCCGGCAAACTGAAGATGGGTGCAAGCCGAAGAGAACCCGGTCGCCGCTCTAATGAAATTGAGAAACAAGTTGAGTTGAGACGGCCGTACTACTTAAGCACGAAAGAAGTTACCAATGCTCAATACCTGCAGTTCGATAGTCAACACGATTCTGGTGTACTGGGTCGCGCTTTACTTTCTCAGGAAGACAGACCGGTGGTAAACCTTACCTGGGAAAAAGCGGCGAGGTTCTGCAATTGGATGAGTGAAAAGCAAGGACTGCCGCCAGCCTATGAATACAATAACGGGGGCTGGCGAGGCGTTGAACCTATGACAATTGGCTATCGATTGCCTACCGAAGCGGAATGGGTATGGGCAGCAAGATATGCTGCAGGACCAAACACAACCAGATTTCCCTGGGGCGACAACATGCCACCCGTCGATGTGCATGCGAACTATGCCGATGAAGCTGCTGCCAACATGGTTCCCTACCATGTCACGGGCTATAGCGACAATTTCAGAGGTCCAGCACCAACCGGTAGCTATAAAGAAAATGAATTCGGTATTTTTGACCTCGCGGGAAACGTTTCGGAATGGATACATGATTTTTACTCACTCAAAAAACCTGACGGAACATTGACCGACCCGCTAGGTCCCCGTGACGGGGACTATCACGTTATACGGGGATCAAACTACACTCATGGACGTTTTAGTGAGCTGCGCTGGACCTTCCGCGACTACGGAGAAAAAGCGAGAACCGATGTTGGTTTCCGCGTCGGGAGGTACGTCGAATGAGCCAACACAAAAAAATGCCAGATCTCCTGATGATTGTTTTAAGCTTCTGCACCATCAGCTTCGGATATGCCTTTCTGAACGAGGCGAGGGCAAGTGAAGCCACTCCAGCCACAGATGAGACGAAAAAAGACCCAACAACCAAAATTGAACCTACAAAAGTACCACTAGAACTCATCAAAGATGAACCAGATATAACGAAGCCAGATGAGAGTACAGAAGTAAGTGAGGGCCAAGTGGCGGATGTTTCTGACCTCACCAAAGCAAAAGAAACAATGCCGAAAGCAACGCCTACAGAGACAGAACCAGAAAAAACTACTTTGAGCGAACGCGTTCAGATATTTATTCCAAGCGAGGATATCGATACTGAAAAAGCTGTCGCTTTCCCAACTAACATCTAGGAGAACCTGTGCGAAAACAACTGCCAGTAGAATTCATCTACCAACTTTTTTCGTTGATCATCGCTGTCATTATTGTACATGCGGTATATGTGTCGATCGTTCGACCAAATGCAACAGCAGTGCTTGAGCAACGGGCAATAGAATTCAACTCAAACCCAGACTATGTACCTGAACGATCAACCTACGTCGTCATACGTGACTTTGAGCAGGAAGCCTGTTTTATCCTCATGTTCTGGGCTATTTCGCTCATGGGGTACAAAGCAGTCCTCATAATCCGAGAAAGAAACTTACTTCAACTCGATCTCCTACCGATTAATCTCGGCACGAGTATTTTGCCTGAAGATGCCAGGGAGTACTCGCGCCCAATTCAAGCGCTACCGGATTCACAACACGGTTATCTATTGCCCCGAGCATTGCTAACAGCGCTACATCGCTTCAGATCGACACGAAACATTCAGGACGTGTCAAACTCAATCAGAGCGATATGCGAATCGGAATCTGAACGACTAGACTCCGAGTTATCAATGATTAGATACATCGCCTGGGCAATCCCCTCAATAGGCTTTCTGGGTACGGTCCGTGGTATTGGTCAAGCGCTAGGTCAAGCTCACAAAGCTGTTCAGGGTGATATCACCGGCGTGACGCAGAGCCTGGGCATAGCCTTCAACTCCACCTTCGTTGCTCTGTTAATCAGCATTCTAATCATGTTTCTGATGCATCAATTACAGCTCACCCAAGAGAGGCTTGTATTAGATGCAGAAGATTATTGCGACAATCGGTTGGTACGAAACCTGCAAAACCAGGTGCAATAGCAACCGTTCATAAACCAGGATAAAGTCATTGGCTACTTTGATTGAAATAAACGACTCGGGCATTCAGGTTTTTCAACGGGGAGCACTTGTTACCGTCAGTCCGGGCTACGCAGTGCTCAACAACAACCAGCTGCTAATTGGCCACCAAGGCGCTGAGAACTCAAGACGCTTACCACGTTGGACTAACAACAGATACTGGAACCAACTAAACACAGATGCTATTGCTAACGGGACTGCCAATGTTCGCCATCATGCGGATCTTGCTTTTGCGCATCTAGAGCAAATAGCCTCTCAATTAGATGGGGACACTGGCCAACTGGTATTTGCTGTACCGGGTTTCTATACCAATGACCAGCTAGCGCTCCTTCTTGGTATGGCAAATGAGTGTCAGCTCAACGCCAACGGCCTGGTTGATTCAGGATTGGTTGCAGTCGCAACACCTAGCCCACACTCTTCGATCTTGCATTTGGATATTCATCTGCATAGGGTAGTTTTATCGGTCTTCAAGAACGACGGTTTACTCAGGAGAACTGAAAGCATTACCGTCGCTGAGTCAGGGCTATTCACACTATGGGACCGATGGGCAAACATCGTTGCCGATCAATTCATACAATCTTCTCGGTTTGACCCGATGTATCAAGCTGAAAGCGAGCAGGTTTTGTATGATCAGCTACCCGGTTGGATTAAAAACTTAGGGACAACACGCGCCTCTTTTGATCTTGCACACAAAGATGCGAATTACTCTGTTGTCATCTCCCCTGATCAACTAGTCGGAGCATGTGCGACATTGTACCCTCAAATTATTCAAGCGATCAGGGCGCAAACAACTAGCAATGAGAAAACCAGGCTATGCGTGTCCCACCGCTTTTCAGGTTTTCCTGGATTGAGTGATTCACTTGCACTGCTCAACAACCTAGACGTTGAATTTCTGCCTGAAGATGCAGTTGCACAAGGTACCGCGGAAAATCTAGACAAAATCATACAAGAGGGCCAAGTTGCCTACGTAACCACCCTGCCCTTAATACCTAAGACACAACAAGCTACGGTTCCAGATTTATCAGTTAATGCTAATTCAGAGATGAGTTCCAATATCCAAACTGAAACTGAGCCCACGAGTCTTTCGAGGCAGCACGCGCCAACTCACTTGTTACTAAAAAATCATGCAACCAGCATAGGACAAACAATAAAATTGGGCGGTATGAGTGACGGCCAATTAATGATTGATAATATCAACCCTGTTTGTCGGGTATTCCTCGATGGGAAAAAAATAATCATTGAAACCTACGGTTCAGATCATATCTTGGTGAACGATAAACCTGTTCATTCGAGCGCTGAACTTCATGTCGGAGACGAGCTAGCTATCGATTCGAATTCCGCCGTGCTAATTTTTGTAGACTAAAAGCTTATGGCCCGTAAACGAGAATTTAACGCCTTCAGCCTGTCATTTCTTGACATCATGTCCTGTGGCTTTGGTGCGGTTATTCTCCTCTATCTCATCATCAACCATGCCAGCGAAACAGTAGACAAAAATGTGGACCTGCAACTTCTAGCGCAAGTTAAAAAGCTCGAGCAGGAAGTGTTGATCGGAGAGGAAAATCTCGTTGAATTAAAAATAACGGTCGACGAAACCGAGGATGATGTCACTGAAACTCAGGGTACAACCTTAGAAGTTCTGAAAGAAATTGAAAAATTAAGTAAACGAATCGAAGAGTTGTCAGAATCCGGCGCGAGCACAGAGGACACGATAGAATCTCTCAAAACAGAGCTAAAATTACTCGAAGAAGATACAGCGATTTTAGAAGGAAGCGTCTCTGGTGACGAGACCGCAGGGACAAGTCTGCGCGCCTTCGTTGGTCAGGGAAATAGACAATACCTCACAGGCTTAAATGTGGGTGGCGAGCGTATTCTTATACTACTCGACTCTTCTGCAAGCATGTTGCACGGGACAATCGTGAATGCAATACGACTAAATAACATGGGTAAAGAAACGAAGATCGCGGCAGAAAAATGGCAACGAGCGGTGCGCACCATTGATTGGGTAGTGGCAAACTTACCCAAGGAAGCCGAATTTCAAATCGTCACTTTCGACGTCACGGCGAAACAGCTTGGTAAAAACCCCGGTTGGCAAAAAACAATAGACGTTACCAACATGGATCAAACACTAGCAGCATTAGCAGAGCTCGAACCTACCGGAGGCACGTCACTTCACGCGCCTTTCGCCTATGCGAGGCAAATGAACCCCCGACCAGACAACATTTACTTGATTACAGATGGCCTGCCGACTCAAGGGGAAGCACCAGATGACGCCCCCACAGTAAGTAGTCGCCAACGAGCCAAGTATTTCTTCAGCGCAGTCAACGAACTTCCTGATGAGATACCTGTGAACATAATATTATTCCCGATGGAGGGCGACCCTCAGGCCTCTCCGAACTTCTGGATACTGGCGCAACTTACCGCAGGTGCATTTATGGCACCCGCAAGGGACTGGCCATAATGAAAAACAAAAGAAGAGAAGTTGAAGGCATCAGCCTTTCCTTTCTTGACGTCATCAGCTGTGGTTTTGGTGCAATCATTCTTCTACTAGTGTTGACAAAGGTTTTTGATCCTATCGTCATTGAAGAAACAATTGACAACCTTACATCCTATCTTGAACAGCTCGAAGCTCAGTTGTTCGACATCAGAGGTGAAACTCGAAAACTAAACAGGGATATGATCAGAAAAGAAGACGAAAAAGAGGGTGATCTTGAACGTCTTGCACAACTAGAGGCAAAACTAGAGGCATTGAAAGGTCAGTATGAAGCAACTGTAGATAAATCAAAAATCGACAATACTATTCAAGGACAGTTGGCCGAGGCTAAGCAAAAAATGTCCCTCGATCTACAACAGCTCCTGGTCGACTATCAAAAGCAGCAGGAAGCCAACATGATTGGCGGTATACCAGTAGACAGCGAGTACGTCATATTCCTTATAGACACTTCAGGCAGTATGCGCAACGTAGCTTGGCCCCTGGTTATTAGAAAGGTCTCTGAAACTCTAGCTGTGTACCCTCAGCTAAAAGGCATTCAAGTGATGAGTGACGCGGGACATTATATGTTTCCTCGATTTGCCGGCGAGTGGATTGTTGACACGCAGCAACGGCGGCGAGAAATAATAGAACGTTTAGCTTATTGGCAAGCCCAAAGCCCGTCGAATCCCACGAATGGTATTGCTAATGCGGTCGGCACATTTTATCGACCAGGCAGAAAAATCAGCATTTACGTATTTGGAGACGACTTCAAAGGGAGGTCATTCTCTCGTGTTATTGATCGCATAGACCAGATCAACACCGAGGATGAAAACGGCGATCGACTAGTCAGAATTCACGGCATCGGATTCCCGGTACAATTTGCAAATCCAGGAGGCGGTGCAACAGGTTACAGATTTGCACACTTTATGAGAGTGTTGTGCGAAAGGAACGGCGGCACATTTGTTGGGCTTAACAGTTTCACGACTTACTAACGTATTTAGTAAGTTATCCTCGCGGTGTAATCCAAGCTTTGTGTCCCGCCGCCCTCAATACTAAATTTATATTGCTGTATGCTCACGTCTATTTTTTCACCTTTCACACTTTCACTACTTATCACCCAATCGCCAAATAGCTTCTCATTAATCGTCACCATCGCCTTCTCTTTCTTATGATTTCGAACTGTGACTTGATAACTAAGCTCGACTCCACGATCACCTATTCGGCGATAATCAGTTTGTTTGCGCTCTGCAACCAGATCAAAAGCCTTACCAACGGATAACGTTACTGTCTCATCCTCGGGCGTGTGTTTCACTCGATCTTCACCGACCAACTGCAATGCACCACTTAAATCTTGCTGGTACACACGCACTCGGCCAGCCGGTAGCGGCATACCCAGATTATTCTTCTTTCGGTTATCAAAGTTTAGTTTGACGTCAAATTTCGACGTTTGGCTCTGCGCCATTCTCTGATTACCGACATGAGTTGAGAGGATATAGTCTTTCGTAAAACCGACATCTTCTGCCGACATAAGTTTTAATTGTTTTGTCTGATTATTAGCGAGGTTGGTTTTTCTAGGCATGGTGTACAAGTGATATTCAAATAGCGACTCTTCACGTGCTCCGGCCATATCGGAAGCCATCATTCTCTTTTCCATATACATTTCAGGCCGCGCTTGGGCTGCAACTCGATTAACATCGCCTGCGACTAATTTAATTTGCGCGTTTCTAAATCTGGCGCCACTCTGGTTGTTCATCGTCACCCAGGCCGACAGGTCAAATTCAGAGGCTTTGTCGTCGAGCACCATGATGTAATCAGCTTGCCAGGAAATACCATTTGCCAAGTAGGACGTTTCAAGTAACTGCGAGCCGCTAACGTCATTTTCCAATAGCCAAATCAGTGTCGGCTTCGAAATAAGCTCTTCGGGCACATATGACAACGTGATCGTACCCTCGGGATCGATCTCAATCTCATCACCAAAATCGACGATTTCAGGACTCATGGCTAGTAAGTACCCCTCTCGCAGAATCTTCTCGTAACTTGCACCCTCAAGAATAGTACGGCTGTATTTTAATTTTTTCCCAACAAATTTGGAAAGCAACGTTTCCTTGTTCAAAAGATCATATTGATAATTTTGTTCCAGCACAGAGAATTGTCGACCTTTGCCCAAGGACTTCACAGTCACGGATGTGGGATCAATCGTCTTTGGCACATCCTGAAATTCAACTTCAACTAGCCCTCTCGGCAAAACAGATGCCCTGGTTTCGCGGACCAAGGCGAAGTTATTGTTGTAAACAGTAATGCTCAAATCCGTTCGACTATCCTCGCCCACAACAACTTGCTCGGCCTGTGCATATCCATTCTGAGCAAGCAGTGACACGATTGAAAATAGGGCGCTGCTAAGAAGGTTGCCTGGGGTTAATTTTGAAAGGATCACATTTTTTCTCATAGGTAGCTCAAACTTGTTCAATGACTTATTAGTCCACAAATAGGACAATTAATTCCGCATTTGTTCCGGTGTTGCTGATAGACAATAAGCAACCAACTTATTACCATCAAGGTCTCGAAAATAGCCACCATAAAAACCCATTTGCGATCCTCGATCGTGCGGCTCACCCTCAGTTGTGGCGCCGAGTTCGAGCGCCTTGCGATATATTCTCCTCACGGAGTCTGCATCTCCCACATCTAATGCCACCATGACACCATTCCCTATTGTCATTTCTTGTTCATCAAAAGGTGTAATTACTGAGAACATTGTTTGACTGGTTTTTGTACCCCAACCCAACATCCGTGGGTCGGTCATTGATCGTCTGGCGCCAATTTCTGCTAACAGAGCGTCATAGAACGCTCCGGCTCTATCAAGATCGTTTGTGCCTAACGTAATATACCCAATCATCATTAGTGTCCTTTTGCTGTATCAGAGAAATCTCTGACATCAATACTGTTGCCTCCAATTCCTACATTCCTTGGAAGGTGGCACAGCAATTGCTTCGAACAAACATCCCAGATCAAGAGATCTATTAACGAATAACATACATCATCCTCTACTGACTTCTATCGCTCTTTATGTGCGCTCTTCAAAAGACTCTGCAAAGGACTGCTTTCGCTTTTGCACTCAAAACTGATGGCAATCTTAAACAGTGCTATTTACTGTAGTAATAGTACACCTAATAGCGCGTGAAGAACTCTGAAATTCACGCTAGAATACGGCGCTTTTAGCCCCAGCGAGCAAGTCACCAATGTCATTACCCACTCACCGCACGGCCTTCGGTATAAAAGTACTTAACGCGAATCACAAAGAAATTCGCCGACTTAAGCGCGAGGGACATATTGCAGAATTGCACGGTAACAAATTCTGGAATTCGAGTTTTCTGATCATGAACTATCTGAAAAAGAATCCGTTAAAAAAGAAAGTTAGAGTGCTCGAGATCGGTTGTGGCTGGGGGTTATTAGGGATCTATTGCGCGAGAGAGTTTGACGCCAGGGTTACCGGAATCGATGCCGACGAAAACGTGCTGCCTTACCTGCAGGTTCACGCCGACATCAATAACGTTAAGATTGTCGGAGAAAGACTCTCGTTCCAACAACTTACCGTTGAGAAGCTAAAGAATTACGACGTTATTCTTGGTGCAGATATCTGTTTCTGGGACGAAATGACCGGCATGCTTTTTAACCTAATTAATCGGGCAAAAAAGGCCGGAGTCAAGACAGTCATGATTTCTGACCCCTGTCGCTCTCCATTTACCGCATTGGTCGAACGCTCGAAGAAAAAATACGATAGGGTTAAAGTCGAAGAAAAACGTATTTCTCGACCAGTTAACGCCTCCGGAGAAATATTGATCATTAATCTTTAGATGCCGTGTAGCAAAGCTAAAAAACTGGAATATATCAAAGGGAAATAATTATGGTCATCACCACAACGCCCGGTATCGAAGGTAAAAAAATTGAAAAGTACCTGGGCGTAATCACTGGTGAAGCGATTCTAGGCGCTAATATCTTCAGAGACATGTTTGCTGCAGTCCGAGATATTGTAGGAGGCCGATCTGCTTCCTACGAACGTGAACTCGGTAAAGCCAGAGAGATTGCGTTCGAAGACCTCGAAGACTGGGCTGATGAACTGGGTGCTAACGCGGTCGTTGGCGTGAGTGTCGATTACGAGAGTTTTGGCCAGACCAATGGCATGATGATGGTTTCGGTCACCGGAACGGCTGTTTTTCTTGTAGAAGTTTGATCCGCATCTAATGACCTTCCAGTGACCTTCCGATAACCTTAGGTCGCTAAATCCAGATCGCTTCTTTTCTGACTAGTAGCGCTTTCTGACAAATAGAGATAAAGAGGTACCGCACAGGAAAGACCAATCGTCAGGTTGACCACAACATACAACCATAGCTTTGGCACCCGCGTCGATATCAAGTACATCCAAAACACACATGATGTGATTAGCAAATCAACGGTAAAGCCGCCAGCAGCCCCATTAACAAACAGAGCGGTAATGAATCCGGTTATGTCAATTCCTTCATTCAGAAAATAGTTTATGAAAAACGCATAAGGTAAAACGCCTCCGATAACTGTCATAGCAAGGTATGCTTGTTTCATCTCAACCCTCTAGCAATTAAGCTTTTTCACGAAGCGCAAACTGTATGACGCTATCCGGTCCAATTCAACTACCTCCGAGGTAATTAAAGAGACGTTACTCCCTACCAACCATGTGACCTTCTCTTTAAAGATATTATTTAGACTTAAAACGAACGCCTGACATCATTAATCTAAATAGCTTTTATCCAAAGACTAAACATCTCCATGGTTACTTCCCGACAAACATGGGTTTTTTAACCAAAAATCTGAAAAGTCTCCGAATTTCACCCAAGAATGGGTAATTACCGACGGGAACTAACTACTTCTTGCTAAAGGGACATCGCGTCGCTAGAGTCTCGCAGCTTTAAGAGTCCTGCGAGTTAGGCTATGTTTGATAAAAAGACGATTCAAGGTGCCTACTTCGCATTAGCGGCATATTCCTTTTGGGGGTTCGTGCCGATCTATTTCAAGTCTATAGAACACGTGAATATTTTCGAGATCATCAGTCATCGAATCATATGGTCTGTGGTTTTGTTACTTGCCATCCTCGCTGTAAAAAAAGAACTCCAAACACTGCGAGTAAGCCGAAAACAGCTTCTAACGTTGGGTGGAACTGCGCTATTGCTCGCAGGAAACTGGGTCGTTTTTATTTATGGCATCCTCAGCAATAACATTGTCGAAACCAGTCTTGGCTACTTTATAAATCCGTTAGTCAGTGTCTTTCTCGGAATGATATTTTTGCAAGAAACCTTAAGACCCCTTCAATGGGTCGCGATCGCTATCGCTGGGGCAGGTATTGCATTCCAGCTGATTTTCTTTGGTGCTGTTCCATGGATTGCGCTAACACTGGCATTTAGCTTTGGCTTTTACGGATTACTTAGAAAGAACCTTAACTTTCCTTCTATTACCGGTCTCGCCATCGAGAACCTGATGTTACTTCCAATTGCTCTGGCCGGAATCATCTGGGTACATCAAAGCATTGGTTTATCGTTTGGCTCAGTAAATATGCAGACGAATGTTCTGCTCGTGCTCGGCGGGTTTGTCACATCCTTTCCACTGCTCTGCTTCGCTGCAGCGGTCACCCGACTATCGCTAACCGCCGCTGGCATGTTTCAGTATCTCGCGCCGTCACTATCACTGCTCATTGCAGTCGTTGTTTACAATGAACCTTTCGCGTTAGATAGAATCATCACCTTCGCCTGCATTTGGTGTGCATTGATAATCTTTACCGTGGAAGCGTTGCACCATCATGGTAGGATATCAAAGCAGCTGACGCAGCTTTAAGCCTACTCAGAACCTTATAACCAATCTTGAGAAACTAGCTTGAAAAATCAGGCACGGAGAACAACATGCTGGCCTTAAATAATATCACTCTACTCGCTGGTCGTTTTTTCATGGGTATCTATTTTATTTTGCCCGGCATCAGCAAAATTACCAGTTTCGATGGGATGAGCGCCTATATGGAAAGTCACGGTGTACCGTTCATACCTGTATTGCTTGTAGTCACCATTGTTCTGCAGTTAGCACTTGGGCTCTTTATGATCATCGGCTATCAAACCAAAATAACCGCGTTCCTTCTTGCGGGCATGGTACTGGTTATCAGCCTTTTTATGCACGACTTCTGGACGATGGAAGACGGAATAAGCAAAACGCATGAAACTCAGAACTTCTTCAAGAACATGGGTATTATGTCAGGGCTACTGATGGTTTCTGCACTTGGCGGTGGCAATTTCAGTCTCGATTCCAGAAGTCCAACAACTGACTAAAAAGGTGTTTCACCCGAGTGGTACGTAATTCATTATCTACTTCAGTCCATGCCTTCGATAGGGATACGGCACTAACGTTTATCGGCAAAGACAGTGACAAATATTCAACCTATCAAGTTAACATCGGCGCCGATTGGCAAGTCTTTGTGGGTCCCAATGGCGGTTACATCGCAGCCATTATTTTAAACGGTATGAAGCAGAAACTCGGATCGCAGACGAACACATCGCCGCTTCAACCTCGATCTATCACCTATCACTTTCTATCAGCTTCAGTCGCAGGGCAAGCGACCCTCGATGTGAAACTAGAAAAGCTTGGCCGAACTCTTACCAGCGTCACAGCAACGTTATTCCAGGGTGGAAAAACGATTGCCATCGCTCTCGCATCGTTTGCAGACAAACGAGTAGCGGTCGAATTTTCTGACTTTACACCGCCAGACGTGACGGCTCCAGAGGACGTCAGTCCTGACCGACGAATGAAAAAAGGGATGCACGGTCACGTACCATTTAGAGACCAATTTGATCAAAGAATTGCTATTGGTCCAGTGCCAGGAGAATCATCTGATGTCGCAAGAGTGGGGGGGTGGACAAGATTCAGCCAACCCAGACAATTTGACGACCTCGCCATTGTCGCGATCTCAGACTCGTGGTATCCCGGACTATTTACCAAAAAACTGGACCCTCCCATGCACTGTCCAACAGTTGACCATACTGTACATTTCCTTGCGGATCCCTTGGATCATTCTTCCATCGATGAATTCTTGCTTGTCGACTTTCAAACATCTACCGCCAATGATGGTTATTTGGTCGAAGACGGCTGCATTTGGGCTAAAAATGGCACGCTGCTAGCAAGGTCAAGACAACTTGCAATTATCCTACCCCACTAAAACAAAAGCAGCTGCGGGTACGATATTTTACCATTACAAGGTCCTGTAAAAGTCGCTATTAGTACAAGTTTAGAGCCATACTCGTCACATCTACCTACTTTGCATATTGAATTGAGTCTATGGAATCAAATGTCCCCAAGTGGTATCGATTTGCGTGGTTTTTAGGTCGCCCACCTCCTCTTTCAACACTGCAATGGAAGATACTAGGCCTCGTCGCTGCCGTCTCAATATTTGAACAATATGACGTTTACTTATTTGCCCTCAACCTCAAGCAAATTCAGGCAGAGCTCTTAATCGCCGAATCAGATCTCGGCCTACTAGGTGCTCTTGTTAGAGCCGGATCGTTTTTTGCAATATTTTTCGCTTTAGCAGCTGACAGGTGGGGACGAAGACGCCTGCTACTCATTACTGTGGTGGGCTACACACTACTCACAGGTGCTACAGCGTTATCACCTAACGCTGAAACTTTTGTCCTATTTCAATTTCTTGCCAGAGGTTTTGCAACAGCTGAAATTATGATTGCAGCGGTCGTCATCGCCGAGGAGTTCCCCCGTGAACATCGAGGCTGGGGACTTGGTGCACTTGCTGCTTTACAGGCACTAGGTGCGGGACTTGCTGCGCTCGCTTTCATGTTCGTCGAATCTGTACCGTTTGGATGGAGAAGCTTATATGCTCTCGGGCTTATCCCACTGCTTCTGATAATTCAATGGCGTAGAACATTGCCAGAGACTGGCCGATTTCAAGTTATTGCCACTTCTCAAAAGCGTGAGAGTTACATTAAACCCTTGCTAGGTCTCTTGGAACAAAACCCCAAACGTAGCCTGGCGGTGTTCTCAATCACATTTATTTTTGCAATCGCTTCAAGTTCTGCTGGGTTTTTCGCGCCTAAGTATCTTCAAGATATTCACAGTTGGACCCCCGCAAGTGTAGGAATTCTCAATATCATCGGCGGTGCATTCGCAATTATTGCTAACCCACTCGCCGGAAGATTGAGCGACCGAAAAGGTCGCCGCCCAATCGCCATGATATTTGCGGTCTGCTATGTACTTTCTGTCGGCCTATTTTATTCAGCCTCAGGTATGGTGCTACCACTATTCTGGGTAATCATGATCTTCTTCGTATTTGGCAGCGACGTAACACAAACAACTTACGGCACAGAGCTATTTCCTACCAGCCAACGATCAACTGCTTCTGGATTTCGTAGTGTCGTAGGTACGATGGGCGGAATCATTGGCCTTTCCTCTGTCTCAGCGTTGTTCCTGGTATTAGAATCAAATTGGACTTCCATCGTCGTGCTAAGTCTTATTGGATTACTGATTCCATTCATCGTATGGTTATTCTTACCCGAAACAGCAAATCGCTCGCTCGAAGATATTTCATCCAGTGAGGCAAGGACAGATGATTAGGCTACCTGCAGCTGGAGGCTGCCGTTGTGGTAAATGTCGGTATCATTTCGATGCTACCCCTTTCGTTTCTTACACTTGCCATTGTAGGGAATGTCAGAAAATTACCGGCACTGCATTTCTTACCTGTATGCAAATACCTGCCGAAGCCTTGATAATCTCTTCAGGTAAGCTCTCAATTGATCAACGTACAGCAGACTCGGGCAACCTACTTCGAACAAACTTTTGTCAACTTTGCAGTTCAACGCTATTTGCAGAGAATTCCGCTCGACCGCGAGTCTGCACCATACATGTGGGTTCACTGGACCATCCAGAGGAAGTCGAGGTTAGTGCCCACATCTGGATAAAACAGAAACTTCCCTGGGTTGCGCTGCCGCTGCACCATCGTATTTTTCAGAGTTCAGGAAACTGGCGATCAGACTACGCTAGAGATCTTTCAAGATATGAGGGTTGATGGCTGCAAACTCATTGTTCGCAACTGAAGCAAAGTATGTTTTGAATCTACCGCGCCTCAAGCAAGACTAACCAGCGAACCAGTGCTGTCAAATTAAGGGTTAGACGGAAATTCCCCAATCAGCTACAAGCACACAGTCAGATGTAAAAAGTCCTAAACCTCGTCTTCTCTGGAGATGTTGAACGATCAAACTGGGCTAAAGATCTCTCGCTGTTGAGGAATATGGTGGACTATTGCACAAAAAACATTAACAGACGATGCAAATTTCAAGTCCCCAAAAGAACTGTATGGCAGTATAAACGTACACTTATATAAGTGTATATTTACTAAGTACCCAATCGAATTTAAGGGAAGCACTAGCTAATGAAATCCGAGTTAAGGGAAAAAATCATTATCGTTTGCGACAAAAAAATGGCCACCAAAGGAGACTCGGTCGGACTTTCCTTTTATGCATTCTTCGCAAACAAAAATGACAACCCGGCTTTGCTGATGGAAGCTGCAACCTGGTGGATCCAAACACATAAATTGGATCATTTTGAAAAGGCCGAGAAAATTAAGCAAATGGTTGGGCAAGGTCTCTGATGCCAGCAAAGAGAACAATTCAAGTGCTAGAACACGACAACCAGTGGGAATTAACGTACCTGCAGGAAGAAAACCGGTTACATGAAGTATTTCGAGATACTTATGTAGACTCACATCACATCGGCAGCACGTCGATTTCAGATCTCCTTGCCAAGCCCACAATCGATATCGCAGTGGAAGTAGCAATAGGCACCGTGATTTCACGGTACGACCCCAGTATGGAGAAACTTGGCGATACCTGTCGCGGAGAGTGTCTAAACGCAATTATCCCAGGAATACCAGGTCGATTCTATTTTGTAATGTACGATGGCCCTGTGCATCTAACTCACACCCACGTGTATGAGGCTGGTCGTGCAGATATTAAAGATAAACTAATCTTACGCAATTATCTCCGCGCTCATCCGCTGGTGGCTGCTGCCTATGGCCAACTAAAACTAAAGCTTGCTAGCCAATACCCACATGACAATATTAGCTATATGCGAGGTAAAGATTGTTTTCTGAGAAAAGCGATCGACGATGCCTATCGCTGGAATAGGAAAATAAGATGAGCGAACAGTTTATGTTTTCACGTTTAGACTCACCCGAGGATCACGGCTGCGCAAGATTAATCATCAACGAGGCCCGGGCCACGACAACAGGGCTTCCATCGCAGGGTTTATCAATAGAAGAGTTTGAGTTTCAAATAGAAGGAGAATTGATTCTAGGTGTAAGACGATTTTCAGAGCCTACTGAACTCATGGGTTTCATTTCAGTTTGGCAACCCGAGAGCTTTATCCATCATCTCTACATAGCCCAAACACATCAAAGGCAAGGGTTGGGCGGAGCGCTAATCAACGAAGTTCGCAAACAATTAGGCACACCACTTCACTTAAAGTGTGGCAAGGACAACACGAGGGCGCAGGTGTTTTACGAAACCTCAGGATGGAGCCGAGGCTCAGTCGAAGTTGGTCCCGACGGTCCCTATATTAACTACTCGTTAGACGAGGCAGAGAATTCGAACTAATTAGGTATCAACTTCCAGTCGACGTATATTTTCCAACGCCAAAATAGAAGAAGTAGAAAGTTAGCCCGAGGAACACAAAACCTAACGTTGGTGACAAAACCTGAAATGTCAGATTGCTACCCAGTGGGTCGTCCTTACTCAAAATAGCGAGCACCGGGAAGTAGGATATACAGGCTAACGGCAGTAATAAGCTACTGGCAAACCCAAGCAAGGCAGCAGTGTCTGGGGCCAACGTCAGGCTCCATTCTGACATACCTAACAATGGTAAAAGCACGATGGCAAAAACGAGCATAGGTATCGACCTCAGCGTTGTCGTGGCTGTTCGCAGAGCAATCGTTCGACGGAACCAAAAGTTATAAAGACCCAACGGTCGAACCATCTCATAAGAAACTGCGCCACTTCGAATCATCTCGGCTATTTCGGTATCCACATTAGTAGGAAACATACCTAGCAAAGCCTGACCCAACCAGACATACGCAACCAATTGCATCAATGAGATAGGCTGCCCTTCAGGATTCAACTCGTAAAACGCAACGATCACCATTATTCGTATGGCAGCCCATAATATTTGCGTGCCCAGACCCGCTAGAGCGGCGGCACGATATTGCAGCAATGTTCTATATCGGGCGGCAATAACCGCTAAACAGGCAAGCCGATAGGATGGGTCCAACAAGGTGAACTTCAACCTTCTGCCCTTATGCGATTGCTTTGATAAAGACGCAAAATTAATTCTTCCACTGGTGGATTCTCAACCAGTAGATCTACTACTTCCTACCGTTGAGTGATTCTTGCTATGAGGCTTGTTGGCGCGACGACCTATGGACTGAACGCCAGGTGATACTTACGCCCTTTTGAGTATCCGCTCTCCATCTACTTTAGCCCTTAGATCTGAGAGAGAACCATCACTCAAGGTAACGCCATTTATAAGAACAATAATACGATCACAGATTGCTTCAATATCGTCCACATCATGGATTGTGAGAATGACTGTGACATTGTTTTCCCGATTGAGGCGTTTAATAAATTCATGCACTGCAATTTTAGATGTTGCATCCAACCCAATAGTTGGCTCATCCAGAAAAAGAGTCCCTGGCCTGTGAAGCAGAGATGCGACCGGTCGCAACGCATTCTTTGACCCAGAGACAGCTGGCGGACTTGCGTGTCCGGCATGCTGACAAGGTTCATCCTGTCAATTAGTTCGTAGCTGGTTTTTTTATAATCACGCTCAGAAATTCGATAGATATCGCGAAGTAGCTGAAAGGACTCAATAACCGGTAGATCCCACCAAAGCAGGGTTCGCTGACCAAAGACAACCCCAATGTATCCCACAAGTTCCCCGGCATCAACATCAAAGTTTATACCGGCCAACGCCTCAACATTTCGATAGCGACGAGGAAAAAAACCCTTTAATAGCACCACCAAAACCACGTTGGCGCTCAGCAATATGGAAAGTTTTGGACCTGGTGGTGTAAGTAGCAACTCACTATTTTCAGGGCATACCCGTTTTACGAAAAAAGTTTATCGTACAGGTGTTGGGCTTTCAGGCAACGGGTCAAAGAACCCGTTTAATTAGGCTGGACTTTAGTCAAAAACTTTGGCTAACAAAAAACTATCGAAGAGTGGTCAGGATGATCTTTCGAGGACTGAGATTCTACGCAAGGAGGCAAAACGGGTAAACTGTGAGGCCCGATTCATAGAAATTCAGCGCTTTTTGGCCAGCTTTTACTGACATTCCGTTCAATCCTGAGCCGTTTTCAGCTATCCTAGCGGCCTTTCCACAGGTTACAAATGGCAGCTAGGAGCTTAACGATGACCATGCAACAAACCCCACTCATACTTTCACGAATTCTTGGAAGAGGCGCGAAGCTAGACCCGAACGAAGAAGTTGTAACCTTGCTGGAAAATGGTACCCACCGACAAACTCTCAAGACAACTTGGGAGCGCGCAAACAGAGTAGCGGGCGCTTTAAAAGCACACGGAATAAAGGAAGGGGACCGGGTTGCAAGCTTCATGTGGAGCAACTACCGTCATTTGGAACTGTACCAGGCAGTCCCATCAATGGGCGCGGTATTACATACGCTGAATATTAGACTATCGCCCGCAGATCTCGAATACATTATCAACCACGCCCAAGATCGTGTGATATTTGTCGATGAAGACTTACTACCGCTACTTGAACCCCTCAAAGGCAAACTACCCTCAGTTGAACTATTGATAATTTGCCGCTATGGCGAAGGTGGAGAGACCACTTTCACAGATGTAATTGACTACGAAGACTTCATCGCAGATCACAAAAGTACATTTGTCTGGCCGGATATCGACGAAAATGCGCCAATGGGGCTTTGCTATACCAGCGGTACAACAGGCAAGCCTAAGGGTGTCATGTACACTCACAGATCAACCTATTTGCATACCATGGCACAAGCCATGACTGATTCGGTCAACCTCTCAGCACTTGATGCACTTTGCGGCATTGTGCCAATGTTCCATGCCATGGGGTGGGGACTTCCATTCACGGCTTCTATGCTGGGTTGCAAACAAGTTTTTCCTCACAAATACATGTCGCCAGACAAATTACTTCAACTCATGGTAGATGAAGAAGTCACAATATCTGCCGGCGTTCCTACAATTTGGCAAGGCATCAAAACGATATTAGAAGCCGAAGGCAGCGATAAATACGACATGAGCAACCTGTCACGACTTACCTGTGGTGGCTCAGCGCCCCCCGTTTCAATGATGCGTTGGTATTGGGAAGAATTTGGCGTTGAGATGGTTCAGGGCTGGGGCATGACTGAGACTAACCCTCTCGGGACACTATCAAGAAAAGTCGCCAAACGATCTCATCTAAGACTGACAGAAGATCAACAATTCGAAAATATTGCCAAGGCTGGTCTACTCATTCCTGGGCTTGAAATAGAGATTGTCGACGAAGAATGGAATCCAGTACCCCATGACGGTGAGTCTGTAGGCGAACTTCTGATTCGCGGTCCATGGATTGCTGCTGAGTATTACAACGATCCACAACCTGATAAATTCCATAACGGCTGGTTGGTCACCGGCGATGTCGCCAAAATTGACGCGGAAGAATATCTGATCATTGCAGACCGCTCGAAAGACCTGATCAAATCGGGTGGTGAATGGATATCTTCTGTCGATCTTGAAAATCATATTATCTCCCTAGAAGGCGTCCAGCAGGCTGCCGTCGTAGCGCAACCGCACCCAAAATGGGATGAGAGGCCTGTTGCCTTGGTCATTTTGTCTGAAGGCTCAAACGTCACCCGCGAACTAATTCTGGAGCACTGCGCATCCATATTTGCAAGATGGCAGCTGCCAGACGATGTCATATTTGTTGAACATATACCGCTGACATCGACAGGGAAAATTGACAAGAAGACCATTCGTGCAGAACTCGACGCAGCAAGCTACAAGTTGCCAGACATGAGAACCGCCTGATCGCTATGATGAGTCAGCAGCCGTTTCCTTTTACTGCTCAATATCGGGATTTACTGCACCAAAGGGTGAACGACTTCGACGATAATAGACGCCTTAGTGACGAACTCACCGCCGCTGCCGTCGCAATCACTATTTTTCCGTACAACGATGCCTGTGCCGTGATCGTGACAAGGCGCTCGCCCCGACTCAACGCGCACTCTGGACAATGGGCGCTACCCGGCGGCCGGGTAGACCCCGGAGAATCCCTCATAGATGCAGCTCGTAGAGAAATGCATGAAGAAATCAATCTCGAGCTTCCTGAAGCTGCCCTTCTTGGCACGTTGGACGACTATGTGACCCGTTCTGGATATGCAATCACACCGGTTGTTTTCTGGGCTGATATCAATGTTAATCAGCTGACCCCCAATCCCGATGAGGTCGCTTCCATTCACCCATTCAGCTTCAAGGATCTGGTTCGGCCAGACTCTCCAAATCTAGAATCTATACCTGAAAGTGATAGACAGGTTCTTTCAATGAATTACGAAGACGACAGAATTTTCGCTCCAACAGGCGCAATGCTCTATCAATTTAGGGAAGTCGCCATTTTCGACAAACCAACTTCTGTTTTGCATTTCGACCAGCCGGTTTTCGCCTGGAAATAGTCAGGCAAAAATAGCTAGGTAAAAATCATACACAATCCTAGTCAGTCCCACAGATCAATTATCTTCAATAGGTATAGCTACCTGCGTCCTGGTCTCTCCGGGAATAGTCATGTTCGTTGAGGTCTCGTCACTAATTTTTGGGAAAAAGGACAACACGACTATTAATGACAGCAATCCCGCACAAATTAGCGCAGCTATCGACCATAACAACCACCGGTTCTTTTCATACGGTTGTTCCCATTCTGATCCTCTGAGAATCAGCTCATGTGGTATGCGTTTTTTCTTAAATGACACAAAGTACTCCCGCTATTTGATAATTGGCACCTTTGGCGCGCTGTACGGACATTTAAACCTGCAATAGTGGAAATGCTGAGCCCAAAATGTGGCAAAAACAAGGCAAATAATGAAGGTTTAGAATCAACAAGGTAGCGTTCAAATCAGCGTTTCTCAGCCCACTTCTGTCTTTGCACACCATCGGCTTTTCCTTCATCGAGACCCGCAATTCGGCGAATTGCTGTATTATGTAAACCGCAACTTTTCTAATTTACCCAGCGCCCTACTATTAATCCTGTAGGCTCCTGAATTGCGACACTTAGAGTAACAATCACACTAGGATATCGGTTATGGCTAACAAACTTGAACAACTAAAAATGATGACCGATGTGGTCGCCGACACCGGCGACATTGAAGCGATGAAACAATTCAAACCGCAGGATGCAACCACCAACCCTTCATTATTACTCAAAGCCGCAGCTATGCCGCAGTACTCACCGCTGGTTGCCAAGGCAAAAGAGTATGGTCAAGCAAAAGGACAAGCAGATCAGGAACGATTAGACCTTGCATGCGATCGCCTGGCAGTCCTTGTGGGCGCAGAAATACTCAATCTAATACCAGGAAGAATATCTACCGAAGTTGACGCCCGCCTTTCATTTAACACCTCCGCAATGGTTGAAAGAGGCCGCGCACTGATAAATCAGTATGAAGAGCTCGGTTATGCGCGGAGTCGTATTTTAATTAAGTTGGCGTCAACCTGGGAAGGAATTCGAGCGGCAGAAATTCTAGAGTCGGAAAATATAAACTGTAACCTTACCTTGCTCTTTTCCTTCGAGCAGGCTGTCGCGTGCGCTAACGCGGGTGTATATCTTATCTCACCTTTTGTCGGACGCATTCTCGATTGGTGGAAAAGCAACAGTGACATTGTTTACACGGCAGAGAACGACCCAGGTGTATTATCCGTGCAAAAGATCTTCAATTACTATAAATCAAACAAGTTCGATACCGTCGTCATGGGTGCAAGCTTTAGAAACACAGGTGAAATTGAAGCATTGGCAGGTTGCGACCGTTTAACCATTAGCCCAGCGCTACTGGCAGAACTCAGCCAAGATGAAGGTCAAATCATTCAGACGTTAGACAAGCATTCACCACAACCCGCCGAATCGAAAATCTCCTTGGACGAGTCTACCTATCGTTGGATGCTTAATGAAGACGCCATGGCAACCGAAAAACTTGCCGAGGGTATACGCCAGTTTGCAATGGATACATTGCTACTTGAACAGCAACTTAAAGTTTAATCATGTTTCAAGCCAAGTTAACCCAAGATCTACAGACCTCTCCTTCAAGGTATGGCTAACGAGGCTGGTTAATAGATTACTTGAACTTGCATTAATACTGTCATTCCCGGGCGTACTCCTAAATATCACGAACACGCCACCAAGCAAGTGGCTGCCCTTAACAATGCTATTTGTCCTTCTGGTGCCAATAAGGCTCGTCAGAAATATCTCAGTGAGATCAAAGTCAATTGTTCTCGTTGCAACATTGATAGCCGTCTCGGCCTTTATTGCATCGAATACAGGTTTCAACAATGGAGTCAGGCTTTATCTAATAGTTAGTGTGGTGATGGCTGCAATTCTGCTCGGAAGCAGAGCTGGACTAATTGCATTTTCGATTGGCTACGCTATTAATCTTCTACTTGCCTATCATTCACCGACGCTGTTTTCCCCGCAAGAAATGATGCAAGGCAAACCTTATACCTAGCTATTCTGGTCAACAGTCGACTATCTAATATGCGGAGCACTGAGCCTTTTACTCGTCAGCTATGCGCATGTAGGGTTAAAAATCAGCTTCAAAACCAGCTAAAATAAGGGTGTAGATTCAAAAATTGGTCAGGCAGAACAGCTGAAAAACCAACAACTGTGCCTTCCGCTAGCCAACAATATG
Organism: Candidatus Azotimanducaceae bacterium; assembly: GCA_047629195.1. Lineage (GTDB taxonomy): Bacteria > Pseudomonadota > Gammaproteobacteria > Pseudomonadales > Azotimanducaceae > UBA4582. The sequence goes on along the minus strand of JBLHWY010000001.1, from coordinate 18,205 downwards.
CATGACATTATCTGGACCTTGGAGCTTGATTTAAATCTCACATACGCAAGTCCTTCGGTGGAAATTTTGAGGGTTATTCAGTAGATGCGGCGATGGTCAGAATTGTTTGCTAGCCCGGCCTTTAAAGCCAAAATTACACATAAAGATCGCAGTCTCATTGATATTGAGCAGGTAGTGAGTTTTATTCGTGACGAAACTGGCAACCCTATTGGAATCTTGAGCGTTTCACGGGATAAATCTCCCCGTAACAGGTTCGAGCGGGAACTAGAAACTGTTTTTCTTAGCACTCAGTAGCTGATTAGAGAGCAGTATTTTTACGCCTTAACAAACAACCTTCAAAACGTAGCTGAAGTAGATGCGGTTGTGATTTCCGAATATCGTCCAACGGCTAAAGCGACAACAATCTCGCTATATATTGACGGGGAAATTAGGCCTAATTTCACACATACTTTACTCAACTCTCCCTGTGGAGAAATATTTAAGAGCAAAGAAACACGATATTTCGACGATCTCACACAAAAACCCCAAATTCCGTATGGATAAGTCAATACGGTTTTAGTAACGACATTGGAACGCCTATAAAAATAGTGAAGGTGAGCTAATTGGCCAGGTGGCCGCCATGAGCAAGGCACCGATGCAAGACAGAACCACAACACGCAAGCTGATAACAATATGCGCTGCGCATGCTGCAGGTGAATTTAATAGGCGTCATGAAGAGGGAGAGAAGGAAACAATAAGACAACAGTTATTTCAAGCACAGAAAATTGAATCGGTAGGCCAACTTGCCGGCGGTATTGCACATGATGTCAACAACCTGCTGGTTGTCATACTCGGATACGTTGATATTGCTGCAGACTCTTTTCAGAATCCCAAGGCACTAGAAAATTCACTTCTACAGATTAGAAAAGCATCTGAGAGGGCGGCAGAACTCACCCGTCAACTATTATCGTTTAGCCGAAGACAATTGATGGAGCTAAAACCATTTGATCCGAATACGCTAATCACTAATCTAGGCGCTCTTTTGGAGCGCTTGCTGCCAGAGTCTATTAGCTACCAGTTCATAGCGGGCGAAAACATCTCTAATATCCAACGCGATGCTGGTCAACTAGAGCAAGCGCTGGTCAATCTTGCGGTAAATTCCCGTGATGCCATGCTTGATGGCCGTAAACTGATTATTACGACCGAGCACTTCACAGCGACGGAAAGTTTTACTCAGACCTACTCCCTTGATCTTGACGGGAGATTATGTGCTTCTCACGCTAAGTGACTCTGGGCAGGGAATGGATGAGAACTTAGAGGACCGACCCTTTGAGCCATTTTCACGACCAAATCAGATAGCGTCGGCAAAGGCCTCGGACGCTCAGTATTTCAGGGTATAATCAAACAGCATGAAGGTCATGTGATTCTTGAAAGTGAGCCAGATAAAGGGGCTACATTCAAAATCTATCTTCCTGCTACTACGGATTCAGTCGATAGCGCGAAGCACTCCTTGCCGGGAACTAAGCTGAAAGGTAACGAAACAATCCTGTTGGTTGAAGATGAAGAACAAGTTCGAGATTTAGCAGAGAGAATTCTACTTAGAGCAGGGTATAGTGTCATTCTCTCGAAAGATGGCGACGAAACTGTAAAAAAATTCAGACAGTTCGCGCAAAATATCGACCTTATATATCTTGATGTCATTCTACCTAAACTAAGCGGTGATCGAGTCATGACAATAATAGAATCGGAGCAACCAGACATGCCAACATTACTAACCAGCGGTTATTCAGAACAAGCGGTTCACAATAACTTTATGCTAATAGATGGCCTCGAATTGCTCCAGAAGCCATATAGCGCCATGCAATTAAAAACCAAAACCCGAGAAATTATGAGCCAGACAGACCTCTCTAATCAAACCCAGAAAAGCCCATCGTGAGTATTTCTACTAACCAGAAATTTGATGTACTTGGATTGAATTCCGATACTCTGACCAATCTCTCTAGCCTCGGCTATCACGAGATGACACCTATTCAAGCTCAAAGCCTGCCACCGATACTCGCCGGCAATGATGTCATTGCACAAAGCAAAACAGGCTCTGGTAAGACAGCAGCATTCGGTCTTGGTGTACTCAATAAGCTAAACGTCAAACGGTTCAGAGTTCAGACTTTGATCTTATGTCCAACCCGCGAACTCGCAGATCAAGTATCAAAGGAACTTAGAAGACTTGCACGTGCCACCCATAACATAAAAATTCTCACGCTCTGTGGCGGCACAGCATTCGGTCCTCAGGTGGGCTCTTTGGAACATGGTGCGCACATTATCGTTGGAACGCCGGGCAGAATTGAAGAACATCTTCGAAAAGGCAAACTGAATCTGGAGGAGCTTACAACCTTTGTCTTGGACGAAGCCGACCGGATGCTCGATATGGGTTTCAAAGATACAATTGATGCAATCCTCCTGCACATACCACCGCAGCGTCAAACGCTATTATTTAGTGCAACTTTCCCCCGTGAAATAGAAGCGATGACTTCTAACATCATGAACAACCCGATTCGTATCGAAAATACAGATACCCATAATAAAGATAGCATCCAGCAACATGTCTGCAAAATCGACGACGAGACCGACCGAATTACCGCTCTGAGACTAATTTTGCTCCAGTTCACGCCTGAATCAACCCTAATATTCTGTAACACTCGCAAGCAAGTTCAGGAAGTTGCTAACGAACTTATAGCCGCCAATTTCAACGCATTGGCTCTCCATGGGGAGCTTGAACAAAGGTCTCGAGACGAAATTTTAGTACGCTTCTCAAATAAGAGTGCGTCGATATTGGTTGCTACAGATGTCGCTGCTCGCGGTTTAGATATCGATGAGCTTGATCTCGTGATCAACCACCAAATTGCGCCAGAATTAGAAGTACACGTCCATCGCGTTGGCCGCACAGGGCGGGCGGGGAAAAAAGGCCAGGCGTTCACGCTATACACTGCAAGAGAACAACATCGATTAACCAATCTGGAAAAATTTCTTGGCCATTCAATAGAGCCATATGAGCTACCAAACGAAGCCTTACTGGACAAACCGACTTTCTATCCAGCAATGGCAACACTTCAGATTGATGGTGGTAAAAAACAGAAAATCAGACCGGGAGATATACTTGGCGCACTTACCGGCGAAGATGGGATTGCTGGTACAGATGTCGGAAAAATAAATGTATTTGATCGATCCACCTATGTTGCCGTAACCCAGGCCGCCGCAAAAGCAGCGCTTAATAAGCTCTCCGACGGTAAACTTAAAGGACGATCCTTTCGAGTCAGACGTATTCGCGGCTAAGCGCTCGCATATAGCAGCCTGTTGGACTTAGGTCAGGCTTCGAGACTGGACTCAGTCTCTGCGTCGCCAGCAATTCTGGTATGTTTCATGATCCTGACTTCTTGCATATCAAAGGGTCGCGCGCGATGCAGCAAACACCTGTTATCCCAGATCACAAGGTCCCCAACCTGCCAATGATGCTCATGGGTACGCTCAGGTGAGCAGGCAAAAGACAGCAGGCGGTCCAACAACAGCTCAGATTCCGTCTCACCTAGTCCAGTAACCCCATAAGCATGTCGACCAATATACAGCGCGGGCTTTCCCGTCACGGAATGTATCTTCACAAGTGGACGCAAAGGCGGCTCATCAACATCAAAGCCATAACCTTTGCTCTGACTCATGCCAGCTCGGATTTGCGAGTATTTGAGCGAGTGAAACGCGGAAAGATCCCGAATCGTCTCGCTTAGCCCTACTGGAAGCGCATCATATGCCGCACGCATATCAGCCCATTCAGTGCCACCACCTGTGACAGGCACAACATGAGCGGACAGAAGCGACGCCTTTGCCGATACCGGCATATACGAACTATCTGTATGCCAGCCTTCATTTCCCAACAATATCTGCGCTACGTGATCTTCTTTCTTGGCCAGCGTTCCATCCGCCATTTTGTTTGAAAGCGGCACAGCAGACCGCCCTTCAACAATCACCTCAAGTTCACCAAAGCGACGACCAAAATCACCCTGCTGCTTATCACTCAAGTATTGGCTAGGAAATATCAGCAGCCCATATTCATGGAACGCATTGAGGGTTTGTTGCCAATCAGGTTCGCTCAAAGTTGCAAGTTCAACCCCTGTCACTGTTGCACCGAATGTTTTTCCGGCAACTGGCTCAATCGATAGCTGGCTCATTTTGATCTCCCACGGGTTTCCTTGCGCGATTTTTTGATCTAGTTTCTACCTTCAATGCTAAAACGATCAACGCTGCGAGTAAATACAAAAACAAAAACGTGATAAAGGCCGGGCGATAATTACCGGTCACATCAAACACCCAACCGGCGAAGGGGGTGCCGGCAAGATGTAACACAGCCATTGGGGGCCTCATTGCGCCGAGCACACGTCCAAATGATTCTCTGCCAAAAGCTGCGCCGACAACGGCTCCCTGCATAGGCACAACACCGCCCATGCCGAATCCAAAGAAACATGCACCTATCAGAAAAGCCCAATAACCATCCACGAACAACATCACAAGTTGGCCAACGAATTGGAATCCGATCGCGAGCCAAAGCGCGTAGCGGACATCCCAACGATCAACTAGGGCGCCAAAAATCAGCTTACCCATGATGCCGAAGCCTGCAGTTGCCGATGCAATTCCAGACGCAGCAACCAAGGATAAACCGCGATCAGTTAACTGAGGTACCATATGAATAAGCGTTGCGCTTTGTATACAAAACAGCAGTCCAATGACAGTGAGCAAAATCCAAAAATTAGGCTGACTCAAAAAATCACGCGTTCTTAGCGCTGGTTTTGGCGGGGGCAGTGAACCTTTCTCGATCGCACCATCTGGCAATAGCCCGACATCCTCGGGTTTAGATATCACCAAACGCAGCACCACCGGAACTACAACGAGAAAAGTAATAAGGCCGTAGGTCATGAAGGCTTCTCGCCAGCCGAAGCTTGCTATTATCCAAGCGCTGATACCGGGCATGATAACACCCGATACTGAAATACCCGTTGCCGCAATACCCAATGCTGAACCACGTTTTAGTACAAACCAGTTACTGACTAGCTTCGATGTTGCAAGTTGGCCCATTGCACCGGCACCGAAGCCAACGAAGACCCCCAATACCAGATAGAATTGCAACGGAGTTTGTACCAGACCTAGCAAGCCAAACCCGGTACCCATCGATATTGCGCCACAGGCCATCACATTCTTAAGGGGAAATTTGTCCAAGGCGCGACCAATAAAGGGGGCCAGCAATGCACCGACACCCTGAGTCACCGTGACCCCAATGGAAACACCTAAACGGGAATCACCAAATTCAACCGCAATAGCTTTAAAGAAGATGCCGTAGGAATAGAAAAAGAACCCAACGGCAATGAAGTCGACGAGGAAGGCGACTGAGACCATGCGCCAACCTAAAAAGATGGTGCCATTATTTCGATGTAACAGGTAGGACAGCATAACTGAGTAAGACCAAAATCAATCCACCACTATACACCCATCCAGCCTGGTACTTACCCGAGAACCAAACATCTCCATGGTTACTTCCCGACAACCTGCTGATTTAAAAAACAGATCTGAAAAGTCCCGAGAATTTGTGAGACAATTCCAACCTAGAGAATTGACATATAGGCTGCGGTTAATCGAGCTAGTGCTTAGTCGAACCCAGGCTTAGTCAAGCGAGTGCCCCTTCAAGCTAATTTTTAACGTGACTAAAATTGATGGAACAATATGGCAACGAAATACCATGTAGTAGCCGCCGCGAGCGAACTGAATGAAGGCTCGCAAATGTTTGTCGACCTTGAAGGTGAAGAGATATTACTTGTTCAGCACAACAATGAGTATTTCGCGATAGCTTACCTGTGCAGTCATGCAGAATTCGGGCTAGAGGGTGGGGAACTTCAAGACGGCTGCATTACTTGCCCCTATCATGGCGCTGAGTTTTGCTTGAAAGACGGGTCAGTGCAATCACCTCCAGCATTTGAGCCAATCAAAACTTATCCAGTAAAGGTAGAGGACAACACTATCGCTATTGCCATCGAATCGACTATCGATTGAATTGGGATGAGTTGAGCTGTCATGAATTAACCCAATCTGGCACCAGCCCCATTTCCTTAAAATCGGCAATTTCCTTCAGGTAACGTTTATCTCCATAGAGTTGGTATTCCTGTAAACAAACATAAAGGTATTTGTAAGCATGAGGCAAATCTAACTGCTTAGGTACCGGCGCAGATGCTGATAGATCAAAGTCCGGAGACCCGACAACTAAATGAGCACCGAGCAATGCTCTTGTTAGGGCGCCAAGCGCTCGACGCGAATCAATATAGTTTGCGCAAATTCTGACAGCGTAGGTTGCAGTCACCATATGCAAGGCAAAAAAGTTTCGAGTAGATTGGTAAATACCAAGCGACATACGAGCACAGATTTTGAAATCTTGTGCGCAACCGGAGGGATAACGTTCCTGTCTCATTAAACCAACCAAGGCATCACCAAAGCTTTTCATTTCGATAACTTTTCCTGCAGCTACTTGAGTCTTCAATTGTTCCTCAAGATCACATGCTTTCCCTGAATCAGCCGGAACTGAAAGATGGGTCGTAATAAGGTAGGCAAGTGACGCAGCAACCTCTTCCTTCGAGTTTGCATTGATGCCATAGGCAAGCCTGATAATGGGATGAAATGCATCTAGTGCCAGACTGTCAATAAACTCAGGTAGATATTCAGATACTGTATTATCGATGCCTAGTAGGTTTATCGTCTCGATAAAATATTGTAATAATTCGGCATAGCCGTCAGGTATCCCAATCCAATGACGCCATTGATCATTTACAACACCGCTCAATGAAACAACTGTGGTAACCGGACGCAGTATCTTGGAGTAGCCGGTTGTAAATTCCTGTATCTGCTCCAGTGTCGCTCCTAGGCCTGCCATTGCACAAATTGTCATCGGCATGTGGTCGCTATTCATAGACGGCAAATAGTGCGGGTCGAATCGAATGCCATCCGTGAGTAACGCACTCAATGCTTTTTCATTTCGCATACCTATGTATTACCTTTGCATATGGAATCGTTATTCGGTCGAGATCAACAAGTTCGGGAAAAGTAGACCTGCAGATGCACGGGATTCTTAAGGTCTATATTGCGCTTCAATGGCTTCGTTCATTTCACGTTCGAGCGCACTCAGTCCCTTTAAGTGAGTTTCAACGAGCTCATTAACGCTAAGGTAACGCGATACTTCTTTGCCATCCCACATCACGACGACACCCTCAGGATCCTTCACATAAAAGATCCCGGTTTTCTTCTTCGAAACCATAAAATACCTTCCCCTAGATACCTGCTAGGTGGTTGATTTTCTCAGTTTTCAGCCTACCATGTGCATCGGTAACTGTCCCACTTAACCAGCGATCAAACAGAGATCAAATATGTAATTAAAACCTGCCACCTCAGGCGCGCCTTCCTATTGCCCGCCGGCACTAGTGACCTTCCTGTTCGTGAATATACTTGCCTCGGGCGCATGGCATGCGCAACAAACACCACCTTCCCAATCAACTAGACAATCAACTAGACAATCAACAAAAGAAATGCTCGCAAAATCAGTAAATCTTGCAGATGCTTCTACCAACATTAGATACCGAAACGAAACCGCAAAATGGGTTCCTGAATCAGTGACCATTTTAACAACTGAAGATCTCAACAATACTCGGGTCGCTCGGCTCGAAGATTTGGAAGGCATGGCTCCAAGCCTAATTATTGACAGCCTAAGCGGCACACCTCAAAGCGCAGCTATATCAATTCTTGGTATAGGCTCTAATGAGACCAGTCGAAATTTTGAACCTGCGGTAGCACTAACAATTGACGGTGTTTATGTCGGCACCCATGCAAGCCAGAAATCATTGAGATTAGCCGAGGCCCTCAAGCTACCTATCAAGGAGTCTCGGCAATCGGCGGCGCAATAAACCTTTCCAGATCAAAACCGACTGGCGAAAATGGTTTAAAGACACAGCTATCTTTTGGCACCAATAACGATGCAACATTTGGCCTAATCGGCAACCTGCCAATAACAGATAAGTTAAGCTGCAAATTGAGCTTGAGTGGTTCAAGTGGCAATCGAGTTGCTATAGCAAACATCAACAACGGTCGAGATGAAAACGAAGAAGACAGACTATTGATCTCAGCATCGGTGCTCTGGCAGGCAAGCGACTCATTGGAATTGCAATATACCTATGGCAATGAATCCGATGACTCTGATACACCTGCACTCTTAAATCTAAGTAATACAGGGGACTTACTCTGTACAAACTCAGCAATGAACCAAGATGCAAATTGTGCAATTCTGACTGATATTTCGACGCTAGAAACAGAAAGCTTGGCCAATACCAGCCAGAATTTTTCGAATAACAGAAGCTACAACGGCAACTATCATACTATCAGAGCTGAACTAGATTTTTGGAATCATCACTTCACAAGCATCACCGGCCTACGCGCGACCGAAGAAAACACGGATCAGGATCTGGAAGCAACCTTAATCGACTTTTACTCCTCCAGCATTCGCTCCGACTATGATCAAGTCAGCCAAGAGTTTCGAATCTACTCACAATATTCAGATACCTTTCAATACTTGTTAGGGGACTATTTTTTTAGATGCTGAATACGATCTGGATCGAAACGACTTCTATATTTTAAACCGACTCGATGATGCTAATCGTATTTTGCCCATTAACCCAGACCAAATCAGGGCTGTTGATAGTAATCAGTCTTCCAACACAAATTCGTTTTTCGGCCATGTGTATTACACCATTAACGAAAAGTGGAAAGCCGACCTAGGACTGCGCAGAACTTTCGTCGAGAAGGAAATAGATCATCGGGTGAGTCACCCCTCAGGTACGTCGGGTATTTTACTTCTGGGTAACTCGAACTGGAATAATTTTAGTCATAGCGCGGGACTCTCGTATCGCGTCGATTATGGCGCAATGTTTTTCTTTCGATACGCTCACGACTTTAGTCCCGGTGGCTTCAATGACAACGCGAATACGCTGAGTTCCGCACAACCCTATGGCGTCCAGTCGGTAGATAGCTTTGAGCTAGGCCTAAAAAGTGAGTGGCTAGATGATACCCTAAGACTGGACTTCACTTTGTTCCAGAATAAATATAAGAACAAACTCGAAAAATTTGCCCGCGTGCCAACACCGGCCGGGTTGAAACCGTCATCGACAATACTTCAAAATATGAGGTACGCGGCTATGAGCTCGAGTTCGAAACGCCACCATTTGAAAACCTATACATTCGAGGTAGCTATTCGCGTATGAACGGTGACTACATCGAATTTATTATCCCTGATGTTTCTGTTCTAGGAAATACCATCGACTTTAGTGACGCCGCACCAAACCGCGCTCCTGTAGATATGTTGTTCGTTTCTTCTCGCTATTCATTCCCGTACTTTAACGGTCAGGTTAATCTCAGTACTAGCTACCGTTATACAAACGACTTTCAAACCAACCCTTACATACCCGAGTCACGTGTTGATAATGCGTAAATTGAGATTTTGCAGCAGAATACATTTGGCAGGAATGGCGTTTCAAGCTGTTTAGTCACAATTTTAATGACAAGAGATACCTTCAAAATGTCAGGCGAATATCAGACAGCGAAATTGTCTCACTCGCGCCGACCCAAGCCTCCCAAGGAGTCGTTACATATGCTGAGTACAACCAATCACGGCTGACAGGCATTGAGATCACCTACTCACCTACATTCAATTAATTTTATGTCGCGACATTATAGTGTAAGTAACGGCTAACGAGACTCATCCAACACCTTACGTATTCGCTCTAGTTCAGGAATCAAACGTTGGATCTCTTCCACTTGTATACTTTCAAGGAACGTTAAAAATAGAGGGCCAGCGGCTTCGATCGCCGCATCCCTTGCCTCTCGACCTTCAGAAGTCATACGAACTATTTTCTGCCGACCTGAACTTTCATCAGCACTGATGACAATCCATTCAGCAGCTTCCAGTTTCTTTAGCGTATTTGTGATCGCGCCTTTAGTCACTTCCATGGCCTTGGCTAATCGTCCCGGTGAAGCTTGATCATCCACTCTGGCAAACCAATTTAAAATACTGAACTGTGAGCGGTTCATCCCCAGCGGTAGTCTCCGCTCAAATTGGGTATTGGATAATTGCGATATAATGCCTATTTCGTTGAACAACCGAAATGCCAGATCAAGATTTGAAATCGAATTTTTCTTGCCGGCGCTAGGACGACTAGGATTGCGCTTACCTTTGCTCATTTTTTACTCTTGTTGATTTGAGTAGCACGATTAAATTAAATTGGGACTTGCTACATTTGCAAGTTTAACTTTAAACTGTTTAGCATTGAACAATCAACCAATCCCCAAAAGACATCAAAAGGTCTGCCCAATGAAGAAGATCATATTATGGATACTCGGCATCGTTTTCACCCTATTTGCAGCAGTCATGATTTTACAGATGGTTGCCTCAGAGAGAGTTGAAGTCATTCAAATGAAAACGCTGAACGCCGAAGGAAAGTACGAAGAAACTCGCCTTTGGATTGTTGATGACGACGGCAAACAGTACGTAAGAGCAAGCGCAGATTCAGGATGGTACCAAAGAATGAAAGTTAACCCTGAAGTCCTGATGACCCGCAACGATCAAGAAATTAAATATCTCGCCGTCGAGAAAAAATCCAAAATGGACGTTATGAACCAGCTTATGAATGACAAATACACCTGGGGCGACGACGTTATCGGATTCATGATGGGCAGAGCCGACGCAATCCCGATGGAATTGCAACCGCTATGAATATGGATCTATCAATCTCACGAACTTGCTGAAATTTCGCAAAGTGAGTTGGATTTCAAGCCAAAAACTTGTGGTATATTCTTAGCCTGTTTGACGCTAATTTTATGGATACTCAATGCTAGCAATAATTTGTGATCAATTTGACTCACCAGACAAATTAAAAGTACACGAAATTGAGGACCCTGTTCCTAAAAAAGGGGAAGTGCTGATTCGGGTCCATGCCACGGGTTTAGGATATGTTGATGCACTCACTGTCGCGGGCTTATACCAAATAAAGCCAAAACTACCCTTTATACCAGGGAACGAAATTTCTGGTGTCATCGAACAGACAGGGGAAGCGGTTAAACATCTTCGCGTCGGCCAACGTGTACTCGCGATGCCAAGCCAAGGCGGGTTATCTGAACTCGTTTGTCTACCAGAATCGAAATGCACATTGATTCCAGAAGTACTATCACATCAAGGCGCCGCGAGCTTTTTGGTCAATTATTGTACGGCTTATCATGGCCTGGAACGTTGCGGCCAACTCAAAGAGAAAGAAACGATACTCATTTTGGGTGCCAGTGGCGGCGTTGGAATGGCGGCTATCGATGTTGCTAAAGCAATGGGTGCAGAGGTCATTGCCGCTGCCTCAACTAAACGTAAGCGAGATGCTTGTCTAGAATTTGGCGCTGACCATGTTGTTAATTACACAAAACCGAATTGGCGCGATGATGTTAAAAAGATCCTCGATGGCAAACCATTAAACGTTGTCTATGACCCAGTTGGTGGTGAGTATGCAGAGCCTGCGTTACGGTCCCTCGGTCCCGACGGTAGATTTCTAGTCGTAGGTTTTGCAGCTGGCGAAATCCCTTCGGTACCTCTCAATCTCACATTATTGAAGCGCTGCTCAATTGTTGGCGTTAACTGGGGAGGCTATGTCGCGGCCAACCCATCCGAGTCGCGGCCCGTCCTAACAATATTACTGGAATGGATTGCAGCAAGGAAACTGAACCCTCAAGCAGGAGAAACAGCACCCTTAAAACGAGCAGGTAGCGCAATGATGAAAATGCTTAATCGCAAAGCGATAGGTAAGATCGTGATTTCCGTTATCGCGCCAGAATAAACACGCGCGGCAGTCACACAATGTCCGCCTTTAGCCGTTCATAAATAAGTAGGAACCCTCATGTCAGACGCCAACAAGCTAAATATCAGGCCTTTCGAAATACCTGCCTCGGAGCAAGATATTACGGACCTAAAGACGCGTTTAGCGCTCACTCGTTGGCCGGATAAGGAAACACCGACAGATTGGAGTCAGGGTATTCCTTTGGCCTATATGGAGGAAATAAAGAACTATTGGCAAAACGAATACGATTGGCAAAGTCGCGTCGCAAAGCTCAACCAGTGGGAAGGCTTCATTACTGAGGTTGATGGTCTGGATATCCATTTTTTGCACATTCGATCAAAACATGCCCAAGCCAAACCACTTTTACTGACACACGGCTGGCCTGGCTCGATCGTTGAATTTCAAAAGGTTATCGGGCCGCTGTCTGACCCAACTGCATACGGTGGCAAAGAAGAAGATGCATTCCATGTGATTTGTCCATCGCTTCCTGGGTTTGGCTACTCAGGAAAACCAACATCGCCGGGCTGGGATATCGCTAGAATTGCGGGCGCTTGGGATACATTAATGGTCGGCATTGGTTATGACAAATACTTTGCCCAGGGTGGAGATTGGGGTTCAATCGTCACTGCAATGATAGGTGCACAAAATCGTGGTCACTGCACTGCGATACATATGAATATGCCCATCGCGCCACCAGACCCAGAAAAGATGGATGACATGACTGAGCTTGAGCAGAGCGCTCTCGCGGGTATGAAATTCTATCAGGACCATGACTCAGGCTACTCGAAGCAACAAGCAACAAGACCTCAAACGCTCGGGTACGGACTGGTTGACTCCCCAATTGGGCAAGCGTCTTGGATTCTCGAGAAATTTTTTCAGTGGACCGACTGTGACGGTCATCCTGAAAACGTATTGAGCAGAGATGAATTGCTCGACAACGTCATGATGTATTGGCTGCCTGGCACGGGTGCTTCATCTGCAAGAATTTATTGGGAAAGTTCAGGCAAAACCTCTGTTGACGAGATCATCATTCCTACTGGCTGCAGCATTTACCCAAAAGAAATATTCAAAACCTCAAAGCGGTGGGCGGAATCAAAATTCACTAATTTGATTCACTTCAATGTACTCGACAAAGGTGGTCATTTCGCCGCATTTGAACAACCTGAGTCTTTTGTTGACGAGATTCGAACCTGTTTTCGACAAGTCCGATAATTTGGCCTAATCTCACCTTTTACATAGAGAGACGCGCAGTTATAAATACGCGGCCTTTGTAGGGGATATAGCTAAGCAGATAATTTCTGCCCGAGACATCTTACAAATCTATACAAAATTAACGAATCAGGAGAGCCAAATGGCAAAAATCAAGTTCATCCAGCACGATGGAACGGAAACAGAAGTCGATGCAGTTATTGGCGCATCAGTCATGAGTGCCGCAATCGACAATGGCGTTGCAGGAATCGACGCAGACTGTGGCGGCGAATGTTCCTGTGCCACATGTCACGTGCTAATTGATGCAGCATGGCTCGGAAAACTTGAGGCCATCAACGAACAGGAAAGCTCAATGCTTGACCTAAACCCAGATCGTGAAGAACGATCACGACTCTCTTGTCAGATCCCAATGACTGAGGAAATAGACGGCATGGTTGTTAATCTGCCTGAATTCCAATACTAGCTCCCATAATAGCTATAGACGTCAACCAAAGAACGGCTCATTTTTAGTTTGCCTACCTGAGGTAAGCACAAAAAAGGCTGAATCGTAATGTGCGATTCAGCTTTTTTGCGCTGATTTGCAAACAAACACATTCTAGTATCCTTGATGGACTCTATTAAAAACGGTTTTCGGATAAACACTAGCTAGCTGATTGAATTGCAGCTTCAATAAATTTGATGTGGCTGCCCACGAAAAATTCCGAATTCACACGATTTAGAATTTTCCGCTCTCCATTAATCAAAAATGTAGTCCGTCTCACACCAAAACCCATCGGACCGTCTAGGCCAAATGCACGAATCACCTTCTTACCCTCGTCAAAGAGTAAGGGGAACGGTAAATCATGTGAGTCCTTGAATTTCTGGTGGCTACTCACCGATTGCGGGCTGACACCGACAACTTTGAGATTAGCGTCGAGAATGTCATCATGAATATCCCGAATGCTACAGGCTTCCATGGTGCAAGCCGGCGTAAAATCTGCGGGATAAAAGTAGAGAATGAGAGGCTGGCCATCATCAAGAAGACCATTCAGGCTAATCAAATCGCCACTTTCGTTTTGCAACTCGAATTCCGGTACGATATCACCAACTTTCAACACGGTTGATTCTCAGTAGATCAAAGTAAGGTATCTTAGCAGGATAATACGAAAGGACTATAAGAAGAGCTGCGAAAAAGGGCTGTGAAAAAAAAGGGCCGGCAATCATTACAACCGTGAGGTTAGTAACACCAGCCCGTAATAGGCTATTGATAGTTTACGGGAGTCTATCGAATAGCCACGGAGCTACGAGGAACAAAGCGACCAGAGTCTGTACCAAGGGCAGTAACATTCTTGCCGTGTAGGTCGGTAACACAGGAAGTGCGAAGATCTTCCCGTTCACCATTTACAGACCAAACGTTACCGTTTATGTAGTATGTCGTGCTCTCGGCACCCTTTTTAACGAGATAAGCACGATCAATCATCAATCCCGCCCCACGAAATTCGGTGTTCAATTCTGCCGCACATTTTTGAAATCCTCTTTCGGTCGCTGCAGTTGAGGCTGTAGCAGCAGTCGCAACGCCTAGCGTCAACACAACCCCAGTTAAAATTTTCTTAAACATGATTCTCTCCAAAACGTTTAATTGATGGTCGTTCTAAGTTGGCTCGTGAACTGGCTCGATATCACATAAGCTGTTGTATGGAGTCTGGCCTGTTAACCCTCTTGTGTCCTTGCGCGGGCATTGAAATATGCTGCTAATTATCTTCGAGCTCTGCCAAAAACCTGTTTTTTTCCTACCTTCTTCCTGACCTAGCGTATTTAAGCTCAATTTCGTCCATTCAAACCTCGATGATATTTGTGAGATTGTAAAAGCGCGGGTAAGATCATGTGATTTGAGCAGAACAACAAAATGCTATTAGTCGGTGATTGGGAAGTACATCGAGAGCTTGATCGGCTCACCCAGTTGGGTCAGGAAGTTCACATCACTCCGAAAGCGATGGATGTGCTGATTCACCTTGCAGACAACCAAGGCAGGCTCGTCACCAAAGAAGCCCTGCTAGACAAGCATTGGCGCGGCGCAATTTCAGGTGATAATGCCGTTCACAAGACAATGGCTGAGCTACGGCGTGTTTTTGGTGACAATCCCAAGAATCCGTCTTATATCGAGACTTTCCCTAAACGGGGCTATTTGCTGATCGCAGATGTACAAAACACAATACACAACGCAACCCCCAACACGCCAAGCTACGACAATCAACAGTTAAGAATCCCCTCCTCAAGACAAAAACGAGAAACTTTACACAGCATAAAATCCGCAGAGGACGTTCGACCCAGTATCGCAGCCAGCAAGGTCATTATTTCTGTACTACCTTTTCTGAACCTCGCGGAAGGTAAACAATTTAAGTATTTTGGCGAAGGTATCGCCGAAGAAGTTACTAATGCACTGGGTCGATCTGGACTTATCAAAACAGTTTCACATACAGCATCTTTTGCATTTGGAAACAAGACAAGCAGTAACGGCGAGGGTACATCTCATGAAAATGCTATCGACCCGATTAACCTTGGACGGGTGCTAAACGCTACACATGTGCTTGAGGGCGCGATGCGTTGCGATAGCGAAATGATCCGAATTACAACCCAACTACTAGACACATCTGACGGTACTCAATGTGTTGCCAAACGTTTCGATCATCATCTTACGCGAGAATCTGCAACTGCTCACATCTCGACCCAGGAAGATATTGCACTACCGATTATCAACTTACTCTATGACTATTTCGGGATCCCAACACAGCATCGACTAGTACAGCGAAACTCGCGCTCCCCAGATCAAAGCTACTTGAACGATATTTTTGATCGTTGAGTCCAGCAGTGAATGTACTACTCGAGAGCCATAGGCTATAAGTTCGAGCGAATAAAATGACAATAGTCAGGCACAAGTCGTTATAAAACTCCATAATAGGCGCGTTCTTACCGTTCTTTTAATCATCCTATGACCACATTAAAAACTTCAGACCAATCACCCGAGCAGCCATTGCCCATTGTTGTCTGCGCACTTTATAAATTTGCAACACTAAAGAACTTCGAGCTACTTAAGCCTCCTCTTCAGACCAAAATGGAGGATCTCGGCATTCGAGGTACTTTATTGCTCGCACTTGAGGGCATCAATGGTACCGTCGCTGGCACACGTCCAGCGATCGACGAGTTATTGAGATATTTCAGTGAAGACGAACTTTTCGCTGGTCGATTGCAACACATCCAATCGAAAGAATCATTTGATGTAACAGTTCCCTTTCACCGAACGAAGGTAAAACTCAAGAAAGAGATCGTAACCATGGGTGTAGACGCAATAGACCCTACCCATATTGTAGGCACTTACGTTAAACCGGAGGCCTGGAATGACCTCATTTCTGACCCCGATGTCACTGTCGTCGATACACGAAACGAATACGAAGTTCAGATAGGTACCTTCAAAAATGCGATTAATCCGCACACGACATCTTTCCGCGAATTTCCTGAATACGCGAAGCAGAATCTGAACCCAAAGGTTCACAAGAAAGTAGCCATGTTCTGTACTGGTGGTATTCGCTGCGAGAAATCGACCGCATATCTAAAGGAACAAGGGTACGACGAGGTATATCATCTGGAAGGCGGTATTCTTAAATATCTGGAAGAAGTGCCACAGGAAGAATCTCTGTGGCAGGGTGAGTGTTTTGTTTTTGATAACAGAGTCACGGTAGACCACGATTTAAAACCAGGCCAATATGACCAATGCCACGCCTGCCGGATGCCAATCACCGAACAAGATAAACTGAGCAACGCCTATCAAGCGGGCGTCAGTTGCCCACATTGCATTTCTGACCTTTCTGAATCACAAAAGAAACGCTTTTTAGAGCGCGAGCGACAGGTCCAGCTAGCAAAACAAAAAGGAAAGGTGCATATCGGTGGCGACGCCAAAATAGCCCAGCAAGAGAACAAGCTAGCAAAAACTGAATTTAGGGATAGTCAGCGACAACGTAAAAACTAAAGCAGCTCCTAAACGGCTAGCGAGACCATTGACATCAGTTCAAAAGCAGAAGATCACCAACACTTTCATTAAACGGAGAAAAATTGGTGACCCCTAGCAATGAACGCCAGATCAATCTCCCCAACTATCCCAATGCATAATAGTTGAGGCCGGCGGCCTGCTTGCACGCTTAAAATCTGTACCCTTGGTATAGGCTACAGGAAGCAAAGCGATTTGCATCACATCGTCGGGTATACCGAGCAATTCTGCTGCCTCTTTCTCGCAAGCCAAATGCAGCGAGGTTAAGCATGATCCTAGCCCCCGCGCCCGTAGGGCAAGTTGAAAACTCCATACCGCAGGAAATATCGAGCCTAACATTGCTGCTACAGCTAGTAATGGCGCACCTTCAGGTGGCCGGCCCTGCATACAAGGAATAACATGCATAGGGGCATGCTGCAGGTTTTCTGAGAGAAACACGGCAGAATCTAAAACTCGCTTGGTCTGTTTGTCACCGGATGACTCCGCATTTTTCTTCTCACCCGCAAGATAGTCTACGCCAGCAACTCGATATAATTCGGCGAGTTTAGCTCTTTTATCGGCATCTTCAACGATGATCCAGCGCCAACTCTGCGAGTTGGTACCTGTGGGTGCCTGTTGAGATATGGAAATACACTCTTCAATTATAGAGTGAGGGACTGCTCTATCAAAGTCTAGCCGTTTACGAACAGCCCTAGTCGTTGAAAGCAGGTCATCGGTCATCGCTAAATCAAAATCCATCTTTACATCCTTTTTTATGTCTGTGTTTACAACCCCGATGCCCTTTACGACGAGAGGGTTTATACAAGTTAGTGTTCAGAGTGAAGCAATTTGGGTAACAATCGGAAAACTTCAACACTCGCACCCATCGCGATATGCGTACCCCGAGTTTCGAAATGCTGCACATCAGGGCTGGTTTCATCAATACACGCTCGCCATGCAACCACGCCATCTAGTCTACTGTAGATACTGCGGATCGGCACAGTAATTGGATTACGTTGACGTACATGTAGTATTTGATTCATTTCTGACGATGTAAGTCCGGTTTGACGCGTCA